>JBDLIY010000219.1:0-6783 GCA_039714635.1 Planctomycetota bacterium | reverse complement strand
GTAGAGGCGGCGCAGCGCCATGCTGAGCTCGTACTCGCCGCGCTGCACCTGGTTCCACCGTCGCCGGACGAGCCGGTCGACGGCCCGGTGGGGCGTGGCCGGATCCATGAGCCAGGTCGAGACGGAACCGGTTTTCGAGACGGAGCCGGGTGTTGCCATGTCAGTCCTCCTGATCGCCTTTCATCTGTTCGCGTGATGATAGCAATCAGGGGTGACAACGTTTGGGCGGGGACATAGACGAAGAGCGTTCGAAAGGGGGCCGGAGGCGCGGTGCGGACAGACCGATCCCGTCGGAGCGGGTGGGCCCCCCTTAATAGAAGTCGCGCGAGCGGCCGTTTGGACTCGGCAAAATCGGAATCTTGGTCAGGCCAACCATCACCCGTGGTGGTGCCCGCACTCCTCGTCATCGGGCTCCGGGAACTCGATCAGGACCTTCCCCGAGTGTCGGGCCGCCTCGAACGCCGTCTCGATCTCGTCGAGGGAGAACGTCCCGGCCACGAAGTCGTCCACCGGAATCCGGCCCGCGGCGAGGCGCTCGATCGCCTTGTCGTACGGGCCGCACCGCGACCCCTGGATCCTGATCTCCTTCACCACGACCTCCGTCGGGTCGAAGCCCTCCGCCGGCCGGCCGGGCGTCGACTTCAACGCCACCGTGCCGCCGGCGCGGACCAGGGACAGCGCGAGGCCCGGCCCCCGCGGGTGACCGGTGCACTCCACCACGAGGTGAGCGCCGAGGCCGCCGGTGCGGACCCGGACCGCGTCCGCGAGCCCGTCGGACGACGCGTCGAGCGCCTCCGACGCCCCGAACCGCAGAGCCAGGTCCCGCTTCTCCTTCGACCGTGACGCCGCGATCACCTTCGCGCCGTACGAGGTGGCGATTCGCGTCACGAGGAGCCCGAGTCGCCCCGCCCCGAGAACGACGACGGTCTGGTCGGCCTCGATCGGCGTGACCTCGAAAGTCCGCATCGCGGCGGCGACCGGCTCCACCGCCGCGCCCGCCCAGGGCGAAAGTCCCTCCGGAAGGATGTGGGCCGCCCCCGCCGGAATGAGGACCCGCTCCGCGAAGGCACCGGGCACGCCGCGCAGGCCGAGGACCCGGCGGTGGAGACAGTGGGACGGCATCCGGTCGCGGCAGGCGGCGCAGGGCTCGGGCTCGCGGCGGGTCAGGCAGGAGAGACTGATCTCGGAGGTGACGAACGCCCCCATGAAGCGCCCTTCCACCTCCTCGCCGATCGCCTCGACCACGCCACAGAACTCGTGGCCGGGGACGAGCGGGTACTCGGCCGCGTAGTCTCCCGACCACAGGGCCAGGTCCGTGCCGCAGATGCCCGCGCAGCGAACGCGGACCACCAGGTCGCGCGGCCCCGGCCACGGCTCCTCGAACGAACGGACGACGATCCGACCGGGTCCTTCCAGCACGGCGGCGCGCATGGAGCCTCCTCTCCGGCTACAATCCCATTCGACCGCGCCCGCACCACGAGGAAAAGGGCAGAACCGGAAATGGGACAGACCCCGAAGATGAAACTGCTGCCCCTCCTGCTCGTGCTGGCCCTCGCTCCGGGAGCCTTCGCCCACAGCGGCGAGTGGGGCGCGATGCCGCCGCCCGTCACCTACCCACCGGATCCGCTTCCGAAATGGCCGGGCCCCCACACGATGGCGCCGAAGAACACGCCGGGGGAGGCTCCGCGCCGGACCGGACGCCGGGCGCCCCGCGGCACGACCCGTTCGGGCTGGAGCCGGTGGTGGAACCTGCACCGGGAGCGCATCCTCGGTCCCGGCCCGAACCCGCCCGCCCTGGCGGCGAAGGAGCGCGAGGCGGTCCTCGCCGCGCTGCGCAAAGCCCTTGGCGACGAAAGCGTCGAGGTCCGCACGAGCGCGATCGTCGCCCTCGGCCGCGCCCGCGACGTCACCCGGGTCCCCCACCTGGTGAAGCTCCTCCGGGCGAAGACGACGCCGGTCTCGGAACTCCAGTCCTCCCTGCTGGCCCTCGGCCTCCTGGGCGCGGCGGACGAGGAAACGCGCGTGCTCGTCCGCGGGATGCTGGCGAGCGACCGGTGGTCGACGGAGGTCCGGTCCTACGCCGCCTACGCGATCGGCTTCGCCGGGGGCGAGTCCGGCCGCGCCGCCCTGGCCGCGCGCCTGGCGGACCCGAAGACCGCCGCGGGGCTCCGGGCCGCCGCCGCCGCCGCCCTCGGCCTGCTCGGGGCCGACGAGGCGGGCCCGGCCCTGGCGAAGGCGCTCGACGCCGGACACGAGACGAACCCCGGCGTCCGGGCCTTCGCCGCGGCCTCCCTGGCCTCGGTGTCGGCCGGGGAGGGCCGCACCGCCCTGATGCAGACGCTCGACGACTTCGACCTCGGCGTGGCGCGGCAGTCGGCGCTGTCCCTCGGGGCGTACTCGGACCCGTGGGCCCGGAAAGCGCTGCTCGACGCGCTCTCGGGCGGCGACGACCCGGTGACGCGCGCCTACGCCGGGCTCGCCCTGGCGGACGCCGGGGACCTGAAGGCCCTGGAACCGCTCGCGAAGGCCGCCGCCGATTCCGACGCCGTCCTCGCCGCGCACTCGGCCGTGGCCCTGGGCCTCCTCGCACGCCGGGCGAAGAGCGGCGCCGCGAAGGCCCGGGTCCAGCTCCTCATCGCGGCCCGGCTGAACGACGTGGCGGGCAACGACCTGACCGGCGCCCTGGCCGCGGCCGGCGCGCTGGCCGGCGCGAAGTCGCTCGCGGGGCGGTACGCGGAGTTGCTGCCGGCCGGCGGAGACCCGGAAGTGCGAGGCCACGCCGCGTTCGCCTTCGGGCTGCTCGGCGGGGACGAAGCCGCCCTGCTCCCGCTGATCGCGCCCGGCACGCCGATCCCCCTGCTGCGGGAGGTCGGACTCGTCACGGCGAGGCGGGGCAGCACGGCGGCGGCGAAGCGGTTCCGCGACCTGCTGGCCGCCGACGGCCCGGAGTCGTCCCGGTGCCTCGCCGCGGTCACGCTCGGCCGGTTCCCCGGCGGGGCGGACGCCCTCGTCGCGATCCTCGCGGACCGGTCGCAGCCCGAGCTGGTGCGCGGTTGCGCGGCGGTGGGGCTCGGCCGCCGCCTGGAGACGGCCCGCCCGTCCCCCCTCGCGCTCACCGCGCTCCGCCTGAGCCCGGAACTGGTCGGCGGCCCGGTGCGCGAAGTGATCTCGATGCGCTGACGCACCAGACGCATCAAACGGTGTCAGGACCAAAACACCGCGTTCCGGACGCGCACCCGCGCCGGGCGGCGAATCGCGGTGAAACGGTCCTGACACCATTTGGCACGTTCGGTGCGTTCGGCGCGTTCGGACGTGACACCATTTGGCGCGTTCAGACACCATTTGGTCAGGTACGCTTGGCGCCATGCACGGCCTCATCGTCCTCGACAAGCCCGCCGGCGTCACCAGCCACCGCGCCCTCGCGCCCGTCAAGGCCTCCCTGCCGCGCGGGACGAAGGTCGGCCACGCCGGGACGCTCGACTCGTTCGCCACCGGCGTGCTGATCGTGATGGTCGGCGACGGAACGCGGCTGTTCGACGCGCTGGGCATGCTCCCCAAGGAGTACGAAGCCGTCGTGAGGTTCGGCGAGGAGACGGACACCCTCGACCCCGTCGGCGAAATCGTGCGGCGCGAGCACCCCGGCCCGCAGGAACTCCACGACCTGGCTGGCGCCGTCGCCCCCCTCGTCGGGGAAATCGACCAGGTGCCGCCGGTCTACTCCGCCCTGAAAGTCGGCGGCCGCCGCGCCAGCGACCGCGTGCGCAGCGGCGAGACGCCCGAACTGGCACCGCGCCGCGTGACGATCTACGACCTGGACATCCTCCCCGGCCCCGAGTGGCCCGACGTCGGGCTGCGCGTCCGGTGCTCCTCCGGCACCTACGTCCGCGCGATCGCCCGGGACCTCGGCGCCTCCCTCGGCCTCCCGGCGCGGCTCGAGTCTCTCCGCCGCACCGCGATCGGCCCCTTCCGCGCGCCGACCGCGGCCGGCGAGGTCGTCCCGATGTTCGACGCGCTGGCGGCGACGCCGGTGACGAGGGTGGCGCTCGAAGGCGACCACGTCGTCGACTTCGGCCACGGCCGGCCGGTGGCCGTCGACCGCGCCGACGCGGACCTCGTGGGCGTGGTCGACGAGGACCGGCGCGCCGTCCTCGGCCTCGCGCGCGTCGAGGCCGGCGTCCTCCGCCCCTCCCGCGTGTTTGCCGACGGCCGGCCGAACTCCGGCTGCTAGGATCGGCGCCCTATGTCCGCACTGATCCGCATCGATAACGTGACGAAACGGTTCGGCGATCTCGTCGCCGTCGACTCCGTCTCCCTGGGGATCGAGCGGGGCGTCTGCTACGCCCTCCTCGGTCCCAACGGGGCCGGCAAGACGACGCTCTCGAAGATGATCGGCGCCGTGATCCCCCGCGACGGCGGCGAGATGGCCGTCCTCGACCGCGACCCCTGGACCGAGCAGAGCGAGGTGAAGGCGCACCTCGGCGTCGTCATGCAGAGCGACGCGCTCGACGAGGAGCTGAACGTCCTCGAGAACCTCCGGATCTACGGCCTGTTCTTCTGGCTGCGGGGCGAAGCGTTCCTCGAGAAGGTCGCGAAACTCATGAAGTTCGTCTCCCTCGACGGCCGCGAGAAGATGCCGACCCAGGCGCTCTCCGGCGGGATGAAGCGCCGCCTGCTCATCGCCCGGGCGCTCCTCTCCGACCCGGAGATCCTGCTGCTCGACGAGCCGACCACCGGCCTCGACCCGCAGGTCCGACAGCTCATCTGGACGATGCTCCGCAAGTTGAAGTCCGAGGGCATGACGATCCTCCTCACCACGCACTACATGGAGGAGGCGGCGCAGATCGCCGACCGCGTGGGGATCCTCGACCAGGGGAAGCTCATCGCCGAGGACTCCCCTGCCGGGCTCATCCGGAACTGCCTGCCGGCCTTCGCGCTGGAGTTCGACGCGGGCGACGACCCGAAGACGGACCCCGCCGGCGCCACGGTCGAGCGCCACGGCGACCGCGTCTACTTCTTCCACGACGACGAACGCGTCCTGCAGGACTGGCTGGCCGAGCACCGCCCGGCCGCGGCGCAGTTCCGCCCCACGTCCCTCGAGGACGTGTTCCTGAAGATGACCGGGAGGGGACTCCATGAGTGATGTCGTCGCCACCGTCGGCACCGAGAGCATCCGCGACCCCGGCCGCGTCCGTCGCGTCACCTCGGTCTGGGTCCGCCACTTCCGCGTCTACGCCGACACGTTCGCCGCGAACGCGACGCCGGCCATCTTCGAGCCGATCTTCTTCCTCGTGGCGATCGGTCTCGGTGTCGGCCGCTACATCGACCGGGAATTCAACGGCCTCGACTACGCCAGTTTCATGGCGCCGGGCATCCTCGGCATGACGGCGATGTACACGGCGGCGTTCGAGGCGACCTACGGGACCTTCGTCCGCTCGCGCTACCAGATGACCTACGACGCGATGCGCGCGACGCCGCTCACGGTCACCGACATCTTCACCGGCGAGTTGCTCTGGTGCTCGACGAAGGGCCTGCTCTTCGCGACCCTCGTCGGCCTCGTGCTTCTCGTCTTCGGCCACATCACCTCGCCGTTCGCGGTGCTGATCCCGATCGTGGGCTTCTTCACCGCGATGATGTTCGCGGGCCTGAGCTTCATCGTCACGTCGCTCGTGAAGAACATGAACCACTTCCAGTTCTACTTCACGATCGGCCTGACCCCGGTGGCGTACTTCTCCGGGATGATGTTCCCGGTGCAGGAATTGCCGACGGGCCTCGAACAGATCGCCTACGCAACGCCGATGTTCCACGTCATCGAGACCTTCCGGCTCGTGACGACGGGCCCGGCCCACGTCTCCGTCAGCTGGGTCGCGGTCTGTCCCTTCGTGCTGATCGCGCTCGCGATCGGGCTCGGGACGCTCGGCGTCCGCAGGATGACGAAACGGCTGCTGGGGTGAGTCCGGTGCGGGCGGTGAAATCGGCTCTGTCGCGGGGCGTGAACGTCTTCATGTTCGCGCGCGCGGCGCCGTTCTACGCCCGCTACACGATCCGCCATCACATGCCGGCGGAGCTCCTCCTCGGCTCCTTCGCCGGCGTCATCCAGCTCTGCGACCTCGTCTCCCGGAAGACCCTGAACGCGCCCGACTGGGTCATCGCGTGGCAGGCTTCCGTCCCGATGATGACGTTCGTCCTCGCGATGGTCTGGCGCGACCTCCTGGAGGACCGCGACCGGAAGAAGACGCTGATCTTCACCGGCCTGTTCGGGAAGGGGATCTTCCTCCTCGCGGCGTTCGTCGTCCTGCCGACCCAGCTGCTCACGATCGTCATCGCCTGGGCCCTGGTGGACAGCGCGTTCATCCCCCTCAAGAACACGATCTTCAGGGCGAACTACGACGACCGCGTGCGGGGCCGGTTCTTCGGCGGCGTGGTGTCGCTGACGAACCTGACCCTGGTCATCGCGAACCTGGGCGCCGCCTACCTCCTGACCCGGTGGGAGTGGACCTACCGGATCCTGCTGCCGGCCGCCGCGGTCGCGGGGATCGCCGCCCACGTGATCTACTCCCGCGTGCGCGTCCGCGGCGAGGACCGGGGACCCGCCCGGGAACGATCCGGGGGCGGCCTGCGGACGCTCTACCAGCCGTTCGTCCGCGGGTTCACGACGACGATCCGGATCCTGAAGGAGGACCGCGACTTCCGCGCCTACGAGGTGAACTTCTTCATCTACGGCATGGCGTTCCTGATGAACCTGCCGCTCGTGGTGTTCCTGATCGTGGACGAGATCGAGCTCCC
>JBDLIY010000218.1:0-6817 GCA_039714635.1 Planctomycetota bacterium | reverse complement strand
CCCCGGATGTCCAGGGCCGTGAACTGCGTGTGCACCGCCGAGTTCGTCGTGATCACGTTGCCGGCGGAGTCCAGGTTGATCGTCTCCCCGCCCGCGACATAGAACACGGTGTGCATGCCCAGCTGTACGGAACCGAACAGGTCCTCCGACAGCGTGCACGTCAGCGTCGTCCCGCCCGTCTCCGTCGACGTCACGTCGAAGCCGTCCTTCGGACTGAGGAGGATGAGACGGTCGCCGACCTTGATCCGGCGGATGTTGTCCGTCCCCGGCCCCCATACGTCGGGCGCCGCCGGCGGCGGTCCACCGACCACGTAGGGCGTGTTCGGGGCCAGCTCCACGATCTTCTGCTCGTCCCCGCTGAGATCCACGACCTTCGCGTTCGATCCGTCGAAGAGGTTGAACGTCGCCTGGCCGTCCTTCACGTTCACGCCCACGGTCCCGTTCTGCAGGGCCAGGAACGCATCCTGCGGAGTGTGGATCCCCGTGATCGTGTCACCGCCCGAGAAGCTGCTGATCCGCCCCTTCGAGAGGTCGATCCGCCGGTGGCCCGGCGACATCGCCACGACCTTGACGCGGGCGGGCCCCACCAGGTGCATCTCGGAGCCGTCCTCGAAGACCACCGTCGCCTTCGCCCCCTTGTCGAGGTTCAGCGCGGCTCCCTCCGGCACCTCCTGGCCCGGCTCGAGAGGCGTCGCATCGGGCCCGTCACCCAGGACGACGTCCCCGGAGGCCGAAGAGAGCGTCGCCTTCGGATCCTCGGAGAACGCCACCCCGGCGAAGACCAGGATCACAAGGACGAACGAGGCGATCTGCCGCAGAGTCATCGAACAACCCCCACCCGGGACGAGGAACGCGCCCCCGGCCCGCTGAAGTCCCGTGAACGCACCCCGGTCGCCGCTCCCGCGGTTTCCCGGGTCCCACCGAATGGCCAGGGCTCCCCTCCCGGCACCGCAACCCTCGGCGTGGCCGCCGGGAGGACGATTCCGACGCGGGAAATCCCGCGTCCGGAACCGGTCAAGAGAATACCCGATCCAAGGGTACCGGCAAGCGATTCAGCTCCGAAACCCCTTGCTGACAGGACATTCCATCGACGGGCCGGATCCGGTTCCGGTCGCTGGAATCTCAATCGACCGGGTAGCGGGGACCGGTGAAAGGCTCCCGCTCTTCCGGCTCCTCCTCCTGAGGCTCCGGGGCGACCGGCGCGCCGGGGACGAATCCGTCGATCTTGACGTCGAACTCGACCTCGAAGCCCTCGACGGGCTGGACGATCTCCTCGAATCGCTCCCGGAGGGCCCGGCGAAGCGATTCGGACACGAGGATCGCATTGCGGTCCTCCGTGGTGGTGTAGGCCACGTCCACCCTCAGCCGCTTCTCCGCCGGCCGCCTCACCGTGATTCTCGCCCCGATGACCTCCTCCAGGTCCCGGGCCCGCCGCATGAGGCTGGCCTGGATGGCCCGCAGGGAGATCCTGGCCGTCCCGTGGGACGACCGCGAGAGGAGGTACTGCGTCCCCTCGCCGCGGAACAGGTCGCGGACGAACAGGATCAGCCAGAAGGCCTCGAGGATGAGGATCCCGCCCCCGAACAGGACGGAGAGGACCTTGACCCCGGGCGAGGCGTTCTGCCAGGTCACCGAGTCGGAGAACATGACCGAGAGCGCGTAGATCGCGCCGGCGTTCCCGTAGGCCCAGACCAGGAGGAGCACGATCCTCGCCACGACTCTCCGGCGGCTCTGCTCCATGTCCGGTCCCCTACTTCTTCAGTACGTAGGTCTCGAGGAACGCCGTGTTGTGCGTTCCGTCCATGAACACCTTGTTCCGCATGATCTGCCGGTGGAGGGAGAGGTTCGTCTTGATTCCCTCCACGGTGAACTCGTCCAGCGCCCGTCGCATCGTGACGATCGCTTCGTCCCGCGTCGCCTTCGTGACGATCAGCTTGCCCACCAGGGAGTCGTAGAGCGGGGGCACCTCGTAGCCCGAGGAGACGTGGGAATCGAGCCGCACGCCCGGGCCGCCCGCCGGGATGTAGCTGGTGATCTTCCCGGGCGAGGGCCGGAACCCGTCGTCCGGGTCCTCGGCGTTGATCCGGCACTCGATGGAGTGCCCGAGCACCTTGACCTGGTCCTGGCTGAAGGAGAGCTTCGAGCCGGAGGAGACCCGTAGCTGCTCCTTCACGAGGTCGATCCCCGTGATCATCTCCGTCACCGGATGCTCCACCTGGATCCGGGCGTTGACCTCGATGAAGTAGAAGCGGTTGCGTTCATCGACGATGAACTCCACCGTCCCGGCGTTCGAGAACGAGCAGGACTTGGCGAGCTTGATGGCGGACCGGTGGATCTTCTTCCGGACGTCCTTGGGCAGCGAAGGCGAAGGCGTCTCTTCGACGACCTTCTGGTTCCGGCGCTGCACGGAACAGTCGCGCTCGTACAGGTGCGCCACGTTCCCGTGGTTGTCCCCCATGATCTGCACTTCGACGTGGCGCGGCTTGTCCACCCACTTCTCGATGTAGACCGTCCCGTCGCCGAACGCGATCTCCGCCTCGGTGCGCGCCGCGTGCAGCGAGTTGACGAGCGAGATGTCGTTGTGGGCGAGCCGCATGCCGCGCCCGCCACCGCCCGCGGAGGCCTTGATCAGAACCGGGTAGCCGATCTCCTTCGCGACGGAGAGAGCTTCCTCCTCCTCCGCGACGGTCCCGTCCGAGCCGGGGACGACCGGGATCCCGGCCTTCTCCGCCGCCGCGCGGGCCCGGGCCTTGTTCCCGAAGAGCTCGATGACTTCGACGGACGGACCCACGAACTCGATGTTCGAGGAGCGGCAGATCTCGGCGAAGTGGCCGTTCTCGGCGAGGAAGCCGTAGCCGGGGTGGATCGCGTCGACGTCCGCGATCTCCGCCGCCGAGATGATGTTCGGCATCGAGAGGTACGAGCCGCCGGAGACGCCGGGCCCGATGCAGATCGTCTCGTCGGCGTGACGGAGGTAGTGCGCCTTCTCGTCGGCCTTCGAATAGACCATCACGGTCTGGATGCCGAGCTCTTTGCAGGCCCGGAGGACCCGGAGCGCGATCTCCCCGCGGTTCGCGATGAGGATACGGTTAAACATCAGCTGTCCGTGCGCAGGAGAAAGAGAGGCTGGCCGAATTCCACGGCCTCACCGTTCTGGACCAGGATCTCCACGACCTCGCCGGAGACCTCGGCCTTGATCTCGTTCATGACCTTCATCGCCTCGATGATGCAGACGACGGATTCCTCGTCGATCCGGTCCCCCACCTCGACGAACGGGTCCGTGTCCGGGCTCGACGCCCGGTAGAAGCTCCCCACCATCGGGGACGGCACCTCGATCAGGTTGCTCCGGTCCTCCTCCTCCGCGGCGGGAGCCTCCGCGGCGGGAGCCGGGACCGCCACCGCGCCAGGCGCCGGGGCCGGCGCGACCGCGGGCACGGCGAGCGTCGGCGCGAGCACCGGATGGTGGTTCACCTCCGGCGGGCACGCCTTCTTCATGCGGATGCGGGAGCCCTGCTCGGGATCCTCGAGCTCGATCTCCACGAGATCGTGCTCCTTCATGAGCTGCATCAGCCGCTCGACTTCGTTCAGATCCATCGGAGTCCGTCCTCCCCTGCGTCCCACCCTGCGTCCGGCCCTGCGGCCAGGTGGATGCGTTCAGGCCTTGACCCGGCCGAGGTAATCCCCGCTCCGGGTGTCCACCTTGATGACCTCGCCGTTCTCGATGAACAGCGGCACCTGCGTCACGGCCCCCGTCTCGAGCTTCGCCGGCTTCGTGGCCCCGGAGACCGTGTCCCCGCGCAGGCCCGGCTCGGTGTCGACGATCTTGAGTTCCACGTGGTCCGGAAGCTCCACGCCGATCACCCGCCCCTCCAGGATCTTCAGGATCACCTGGATGTTCTCTTTCATGTACGGGACGCAGTTCTCCATCACGTCCATCCCGAGGGCCTCCTGCTCGTAGGTCTCGGGGTCCATGAAGTAGAACAGTTCGCCGTCCCGGTAGAGATATTCGCGGGAGCTGCGGTCCACGAACGCCTGCTCCACCTTCTCCTTCGCCTGGAACGTCCGGTCGATGATGCTGCCGGTCTCGACGTTCCTCATCTTCACGCGGACGGTCGCGGCGCCGCGTGCCGTGTGGGTGTGCTGGGCCGTCACGATCACGTACGCGCCCTCGTCCAGCTTGATCACGACACCCGGTCGAAAGTCTGCTGTGGTTATCGTCGCCACGGGAATACCTCAGGAAAACAGTCGTTCGGCGATCTGTACGGCGTTGAGTGCCGCGCCCTTCAGCAGTTGATCGCCGGCCACGAAGAATGTCAGGCCCATGCCCGAACCCGGACCGGAATCCGATTCATCGGCGCGGATCCGGCCCACCTCCACTTCCGAACGGCCCGCCGCCGAGATCGGCATAGGGTAGGCGAGACGCGCGGGCTCGTCCACCACCTTGACGCCCGGGGCGGCCGCCAGGACCTCCCTCGCGCGCTCCGGCGTCAGCGGCCGTTCCGTCTCGAGCCACACCGCCGCGCAGTGGGCCCGCAGCACGGGAACGCGCACGCAGACCGCGGAAACCCGGAGATCCGGCCGACCGAGGATCCTGCGGGACTCGTCCGTGAGCTTCCGCTCCTCCGTCGTCGTCCCGTCGTCCCGGAAGCTCCCGATCGCCGGGATCACGTTGAACGCGATCGGCTGGTCGAACTCCACGGGGGTCGCCTCGCGGCCCGCCAGGACGTCGGCGGTCTGGCTCGTGAGCTCCGCCATCGCCCGGGCGCCCGCGCCCGACGCGGCCTGGTAACTCGCGACCCGCATCGACGAAATGCCCGCCACCGCCGCCAGCGGGGCGACGGCCATGAGCGTGACGATCGTCGTGCAGTTCGGGTTCGCCACGATCCCCCGATGTCCCTCGAGGGCGTCCGCGTTGATCTCCGGCACCACCAGCGGCACGGCGGGATCCACCCGGAACGCCGACGAGTTGTCGACGACCACCGCGCCGGCCCCGACCGCCGCGGGCGCGTACTCCCGGCTGAGCGACGCGCCGCACGAGAAGAGCGCGACGTCCACGCCGTCGAAGGAGTCGCGGCCCAGAACCGAAACGGGAACGTCCTCGCCACGAAAGCGCACGGAGGCCCCCACCGACCGCTCCGAAGCGAGCGGCCGGACGGTCTCCACCGGCAGGGAGCGGGCCTCGAGCAATCGAAGGATCTCGGTTCCCACCGCGCCGGTGGCGCCGGCGATGGCGAATCGCAACTTCTTCACTGTGCGCAGTCCGTGACGTCCGAAGTCAGCAAGTCTACCGCGTGCAGAAGGGGCGCCCGCAGGAATGAAAGACACTCCACCGCCCCCTTCGGGCTGCCGGGGAGGTTGACGACGAAGGCGCGCCCCAGGCTTCCGGCCGTCGCGCGCGAGACGATCGCCCGATCCGTCACCTCCGCCGAGCGGCGGCGCATCTCCTCCCCGAAGCCCGGCGCCTCCCGCTCGATCACGTCGCGCGTGGCCTCCGGCGTGACGTCGCGGTGGCCGAGCCCGGTGCCGCCGGCGGTGAGCACGAGGTCGGCCTCCGCCGCCGCGCTCCGGATCGCCGCGGCGATCTGTGCCCGCTCGTCCGGCACGACGGTGACGCTGACGACCTCGGCGGGCAGCTCGGCGGCGACCGCCGCCAGGGCCGGCCCCGTCCGGTCCTCGCGTTCCCCGCGGTGCGACCGGTCCGAGACCGTGATCACGCGGACCCGGATCACGCGGAAGGCCTCCGCCAGTCTCCGGAGCGCCCGCCGCTCTTCGCGAGGAGCCGGATGCCGTCGATCGAGGCTCCCCGGTCGATGGCCTTCACCATGTCGTAGACCGTCAACGCCGCCGTGGCGACCGCGGTCAGGGCCTCCATCTCGACGCCCGTCCGGTCCACGGCCGTGGCGGTCGCCCGCACCACGAGTTCACCGCGGTCCTCCCGCGGCTCGAATTCCACGGTGACGGACGCCAGCCGGATCGGGTGGCAGAGAGGGATGAGGTCCGGCGTGCGCTTCGCGCCCTGGATCCCCGCGATGCGCGCCGCGGCGAGCACGTCGCCCTTCGGCACGTCGCCGGCGACGACCCGATCGAGGGTCTCTTTCGCAAGACGAACGGTGCCCTCGGCCGTCGCGCGCCGCTCGGTCTCAGGCTTCCCGCCCGTGTCGACCATCCGGGCGCGACCTTCGTCGTCGAGATGCGTCAACCCGTCGCTCACCGCCTGCCTCCCGATCCCCTGTCACCGGACTGGCGTCCCCGCACGAACGCCACGATCCACATCGCCAGCGGCACGATGAAGATCATGCCGAGCACGACGATCGCCAGGACCAGGGCCTCGTTCGTTCCCATCGCTGGGGTCGGAGGATAACCCGGACCCGCGCTTTTCGATTCAGAACAGCGGGTAGAGGAAGGGAGCCAGGACGGAGGACTCGGCGAAGACGACGAGCAGCCCCAGGAGGAGCAGCATCAGGACGATGGGGATCAGCCACCACTTCTTCTCCTCCCGGAGAAACAGGAAGAACTCCCGGAAGAGGCTCATCCTCGGCATCGTCGACCTTCCCCCACCTGTTCAGACCGCACCACTCAGAACTGCCGCTCGTACCTTTCCCTCGGCGGCGGGCCACCGTCCCGTTCACGCCACCATGTCGGGCCGGCGGCGTCAAGGCTTCGCTCCAGCGAGTCCTTCGAAAGGAGACGCCGCACGATCGCGGTCGGAGAGATGACCAGGAAGAAGAAGAGGGTGAGAATCACCCGCGTCATCACGAAGCCCATGGCGAAGCCGAAGAGCCGCCACGGCACAAGGAGCGGCACCAGGAGCCGCGGC
>JBDLIY010000217.1:0-6835 GCA_039714635.1 Planctomycetota bacterium | reverse complement strand
AGATTCCAGAATTCCGGTGGTCGCCCGGCCGAGCCGGGGTGGTCGCGACCCCCCGGGTCGGGCAGAATGGGCGACATGGATACGGAACTTCTCCGGCTCGCCGCCGCCCCCACCACGCGCTCCCTCATGAGGGAGCTGGCGGAGCGCCTCGGGGACGCCGACCCCCGGACGCTCGCCGAACTGGCCCGGGCGGACGGCGAGCTCCGCGCCGCCGTGAACTTCGCCCTCTCCGGCGCGATCTCCGGGCGCCCGCCGACCGGTTCCCTCGCGGCGGGCCTCTTCCCCTCCATCGAGAACACCGACGTGGCCATCGCGCTCCTCGGCACCGTGAGGCACGGCCTTGTCGAAGCGCTCATCGAATCGGCGAAGCTCGGGTGGCACACGGCGGATCGCCAGGGCCTGGTCCTCTGGCTGGCCGCGACGCACCTCGACGGCCGCGAACCGCCGGACGAGCTCAAGACCCGGATCCGCCTTACCTCACGCCACGAGTTGGCCGGCAGCGCGGCGATCTTCGTCGGCCTCGCGGCGATGGCCATCGACGACCCGGACGTGACGGAAGTCGCGCGGGACTGCGTGGCGGCGGCTGACAGCGCCGCCGGCCGGGACCTGGAGCGCCGCCTGCGCGGATTGCTCGACCGGCCACTGATCGACGTGATTCCCGAGACTGCCCCGGACATCTACGGCGGCTTCACCGTGAAACGGGCGGCCCCCCGCGTCGGCCGCAACGAGCCCTGTCCCTGCGGCAGCGGGAAGAAGTACAAGCGCTGCTGTCTCGACCGGACGGCGGAGACCGCGCCGACGGCGAACCCGGGCCAGCCGTGGGGCGAGCGGGCCCGCCGGCACCGCGCGATGACCGACGAGCAGTTCGAGAAGCTCCTCCCCGTCGAGCTCGCCCGGATCCCGCCGGCCGAGCTGCCGACGCCGAGACTCCTCGCGACGATCGAGAAGCTCTGCGAGCTCAGCGCCTCGGCGATGGCGCTCCCGCTCGTCGACGAGGCCGTGGGGCGAAACGACCTCCCCGAGGGCACCACGCCGCTCACGATCCGGGAGACCGTGCTGCAATCGGCGACCGCCCGCCGTCACACCGACGTCGTCGACCGCGTGCTCGAGGGGATCGACGAGGTGGAGGAGATCCGCGAGGATTTGCGCATCGCCCTCGCGGTGCTCCGTCGGGAGCCCGACGCCCTGGACCGCATCGAGGCGATGGCCGACCGCGCGCTCCGCGAGAACGACAAGGACGTCCTGAGCCGTTTCCTCGGCGTCCTGCTGTTCTTCGAGCCGGCCCTCGGCATCCTTCTTTGCCGCGGGAACTTCGACGTCGACGACCCCGTCGGCATGGAGGAGTCCCTCGGCCAGATCGAAGAGGTCCGGGACATCCTCCTCCTGCCGCCCCACGACCCGCTGTGGGAGATCTACGACGCGGTGTCGGAGCGGATGCTGGAGTCCCGGGCCGAGCGGTCGGCGCTCGAGGAGAACGAGGAGCTCGAGGCGGAGGCGGAGGAGCTCCGCCGGGACCTGGCCATCGCCCGGGAGAGGGAGCGCGAGGCGCATCGGACGGTCGATCGCCTGGTGCGGAAGGTGGACGGCCTGGCGGCGCGAGTCGTCGCGGAGAAGGAGCGTTCCCGCGACGCGGCGGAGCACGTGGAGGCGCTGGAGGACGCTCGTCGCGAGTTGCGGGGGGCGCACGTCCGGATCGCGCAGGGCAACGAGAAGAGACGCCAGCTTCGGGCACGGGTGCGCCGGTTCGGGGCCGCGCGGGCCGCGGAGCCGCCGGCGGATGACGAGGACGACCGGGAGGTCGAGCCGGAGGCCGTCCCGGAGCGGTGGACGCCGCGGATCCCGACGTTCGCGAAGGAGTTCCGCGACGGGCTTTCGGACGTGGAGGGACGCGTGGCGCGCGCGGCGACGGCGATGGCGTGCCTGCTGGCGGCGGCGGACGCAGGCGCGTGGTCGGGCGTGAAGTCGATCAAGGCGTTCGCGGGGGTGTTCTCCCGGCGGATCGGCCACCACCGGATCCTGTTCCGGCTGGACGGGGAGGACGGGATCGAGCTGATGCGGGTGATCCATCGGCGGGACCTGGAGACGGTGATCCGGAGGATGGGCGGATGAGAGACGGCCCGGAAGCTCCGAAGCGGGCTCCCTCTCCTCCGGGCGTGTCGGTGCTCCCGGGTAGGCTGCGGCTTCGATGCGAACCCGGGAGATCACCGTGTCCAGTCCAACGAGTCACCAGTACCGCCCGGCCGAAGTGCCGATCGAGCGGGTGTTCTCCGCCTTCCTCATGGACGAGAGCGATCGCCTCGGCGACCGCACGTTCAAGCGCTATCACGACGTCGTCGCGTCCTTCGCCTGGTATCTGAACCGGCAGGGCGGCTCCGCCCTGGAGCCCGCCGCACTCGATTTCCTCAGCGCGGCCGGCGACGACCCGCGCCCGGACCGGCTGCGTTTCGTCGATCTCTTCGGTCCGGAGTGGATCCTGCCGCTCTACGAGCCGTTCTTCGGGGAGTTCCTTCCCTGTCGGGACGAGGTGTCGAGGACCGGTCTGATCTCGATCGCCACGGTGCTGCGGCGGCTGGCGACCTGGCTGCATAGGAAGGGTTTCGCGCGCGCGGAGGAGTCCCGCGCGGCATCGGCCCGGGCATTGGCGGCGAAGCGGGACCTGCCTCTGGCGCGGGAGATCCGCGACTGGTTGTGGGCGAACTCGGCCGCGGCGCCGTTGCACCTGGAGGTGTTGGAGGGCGAGTTCGAGTTCTCGCATCTCGAGCACAGGCTGATGTGGCTGGAGACGGAGGAACGCGGGACGTTCGGCCCGTTGCTGGTCCTTCCCATCGCGGCGATGTCGTGTCCGTTCGGCTGGTCGTTCACGGGCCGTCTCGGCCGGGTGCCGGCCGGCTGGGAGTTGCTGGAGATCGAGGCGGTGTTGCCTCAGGGGCCGGCCTGATCCGGCGAGACCGGCAGCGGCCTGAGCCGGATCCGACCGGGCTCGATGACGGCGAAGTGACCGGCCCAATCCAGGGGGTTCTCCAGGGCCCCGGCCAGAGCGGAAGCCAGAAGAACCGGCGTCTCGGGAGGGATGCGCGACAGGATCACGCCGCACTCTGCGGGCAGGCCGCCTCGGTAAGCGAGTTCTCCGAAGTCCTTGTCCTGAGTCAGCAACACCCGCCCCTCGTCCATGGCCTGTCGAAGGACGGCCGGATCGCCGAGGCCCGGAGAGCTTTCGCGGATCCAGGAGAAATCATGCCCACGCTCCCGGAGCAATCACACCACATCGTAGGGGAGGTTCTCGTCCGCGAGGATCCGCATCATCCCGCCGTCAGCGGGAACACCTTCTCACCGCTCAGAACTTCGTGTGCGTATGCGAGGCAGGCGCGCAGATCTGCACTGGTCAGGCCGGGGTAGTTCTCAAGGATCTGCTCCTCCGTCCAGCCCCGAGCCATGAGTTCGATCAGGTATTCGACGGCCAGGCGGCTCCCCTTGACCACGGGCTTGCCGGCGAGCACGGCTTCGTTCACCTCGATGTGATCCTGCCAGGTCATGTTCACCTCCCCGGTCGAAGACCGAACCCTTGAATTGTTGCACGAGGGCGTGACGGAATCGAGCCTCACGGAGGAAGGAGCTGTTCAGGGGAAAAGCGACATGGCGCCATCCGGATCGGCCCGGCGAGCGCCGCGGCGCGCGCGGGGAAGCTCGGCATCGACCAAGTCATTGGGGTTCTCCTGCGCACGAGAACCTCGTCAAGGGGACGGGCCGCCGAGCCGATAGATTCGTCTGGCGAGGCGGTTCGGGGAACGGGACGGCATGGCGATCTGTCACACGGAGTTGCCACAGACGCACGCGGGTGAGCGCGACCTCGCCCGGCAGCTGGTCGCCCTCCCCGACGACGACCTCCACCTCTGGTTCGGGATCGACTCCATCCCGGGCGTCTCCGACATCGACGTCCTCGTCTACCACCAGGAGCGGGGCGTCTTCGTCGTGGAGGTGAAGGCCGTCCCGATCCGCATGATCGAGAAGATCGGCTACCACTGCTGCCGGATCGAGGGACGCTCGTCCGACCGCGGCCCGACGCAGCAGGCGCTGACCGCGCTGCACTCCCTTCGGGACTACCTTCAGCCCCGCGCCGAGGTCGCCCTGCCCTTCCTGATCCCGTCGGTCTGCTGGTCGAAGATCCCGCGCCATCAGTGGAACCGCGAGATCCCCGATGACCGTCTCCGCGGCGCCTGGGCCGATTCCATGCTCTTCATTGAAGACCTGAAGGGCGGCCCCGTGGTCTTCGCCGACCGGCTCGACCACATCCGCCTCGAGCCCCCGATCGGCCGCGGGACGGGCGGCCGTTTCCGTCACGACCCGAAGGTCCTCGAGTTCCTCCGGCGCGAGCTCGACGCCTCCTGCCGCCCCGAGCCGTCGGGTGGCGACGTCGAGAAGATCAGGATCCTCGAGAACCGTGCCCGGAAGGAGGCCCGCGACGACGCGCCGATCGACGAGACGACCCGGATCGCCTACACCGGTTACCCGGGCACGGCGAAGACGTTCCGGCTGCTGGAGATCGCGCTGGCCCACGCCGCGGCCGGCCGCCGGGTCCTCTTCACCTGTTTCAACAAGGTCCTCGCGGCGGACCTGAAGCGCCTGCTCGCCGGTCTCCCCCAGCGCGCGGATTACTCGGGGCTCACGATCACGGACGTCTACGACTTCGCGACGCCGATCGCTGCGCCCTACGACATCCCGTGGGGCGACTACGACGTCTGGGGCCAGCTTCTCGTCGAGCAGTTGACGCAGGAGTCCGGCGGCGAGCCTCTCGGCATCTACGACGCGATCCTGATCGACGAGGCGCAGGACCTGACGGACTGGATGTTTGACCTGGTTCTTCTGCACGGCGGGCCGGGGACGACGATCGGCGTCGCGGTGGCGAAGGGGCGGGCGTTGTACGGCGAGCGCGGCTCGTGGCTGGCGAAGTTCCTCGGCTCGGCGCGGGTGAAGACCCTCCGCCGCAACTTCCGGAACACGAAGCCGTGTTTCGAGTTCGCGCAGCTGGTGTACGAGTCGGAGCTCGACGCGGCGAAGCTCCCGCGCGCGGCGAAGCTGGTGTTGAAGTCCTCGCGCAAGTCGAAGGACCAGTTGTTGTTCGACCGCGAGGACGGCGCCCCGCCGCGGCTGGTCTATCTGGACGAGTCGGGGATCGACTGGACGGCGCAGGACTCGGTGACGTTCAACGAGAACCAGTTGGCGGCGATGGCGGTGGAGTACGGCCGTCTGATCCGGGCGGAGTTCGAGGAGATGGCTGATCTCGGCCATCCGCAGGACCTGTTGGTGCTGGTGCCGTCGCACGAGTCCCGGGAGGCGGAGTACGCGCGGGCGGCGTTGTCGCGGGAGGGGCTTGCGTATCTGGACTTGACGGAGAAGGATCGCCGCCGCGACATCGGCCGCCGCGACCAGGTCCGCCTGTGCACCTTCCACAGCTCGCGCGGCCTGGAGGCGGTGCGGGTGTTGATCTTCGGATTCGAGCGGATCGTCACGGTGGCCGAGCGGACGGAGGCGGTCCCGCGGAACCTGGCGTACATCGCGCTGTCGCGGTCGATGTTCGACGTGACGCTGGCGACGAGAAGGAAGGACGGGGACGCGGTGATTGAGTTTCTGGAGGAGGCGAGGGGGCTTCTCGGGGGCTGAGCGCGCGGTATGCCTTCCGGATGGCGCTCAGCTCCCGGCAATCGGGCGGATGGGCCTCACCTGACCTTCAACACCCTCGCCTTCGCTTGAGAGTAGTCCTCCTGGATCGCGTCCAGATAGTCCCAACGGAACTCGTCATAGGTGAATTCCGGGAACCGGAACCCCTGGACGTTCCACTCGTAGTCGTGTCCCGTGCGCACGGGTGTCTCGAGGATGTCGGGCAAGATGATGGATGTCGCATTGCCGGGCAGGACGAGGGACCAGGTGCGTCCATCCGTCAGATCCTCGACCTGGAGCACCAGCATGTCGGCACCGAGGGGGCTGCTGAACTGGAAGCCGGGCCGAGTGCTCGTCGTCGTCGCGCCATCTGCGGGATACAGGAGATGCGGCACGTCCATCAGCTCGGCGTACATGCCTCCGGGCAGGTCCGCCAGCCAGTCACGGACGTAGTGCATCGTGAAGGCCCCGGTCGCGTCCTGGGCCGAGTAGACCTGGATGCCCGGCACAACCGATTCCATGTAGTCCCCCAGAGCCGCCCATTCCATGTAGAAGTAGCCTGGACTGGTCGGCACCGAGAGACCGAGCATGATGAGGAAGTCGATGTCGTCATACGCATAGACCATCATCATGTAGAAGACGGATGAGTCGTCGAAGTTGCCGCCCGGCACGCGAATCGAGCCCGCGGGCGACGTGAACCACCAGGCATCCGGCTCCCAGATCCAGAGATCGACGTAGCCGGCAGGCTGACTCGCGTAGGGGCCGACGAAGTCGTACCCGATGCTCGACATCTCGCCGTCCAGGTCCCACACCACCGCGGAGACCGCCATGTCTGCCCGATCCTTGGGCACCACGAGGTCGACGATCGGATCGTTGACTCCGTCGTAGGAGAACACCTGCCAATCGTCGCCGCAGCCGAGCATCCCGCCTGTTTCGTACCAGAGGAGGCCGTTGACCCGGACGGAGATCGTGACGAGGTCCTCCGGCCCGACGGTGCGCTTCAGGGCGAAGTTCATGTACTGCGCGTCCATCCTGACGTAGGTCTTGAGGTCGTATCCCTCCGCGGCCACCGTCACGGTCGTCTGACCTGAACCCACGCCCTGGAAGAGGTACTTGCCATTCTGGTTCGTGACTCCGCCGACCGCGCCCGCGTCCAGATACACGGCGGCATTGGGAATCG
>JBDLIY010000216.1:0-6836 GCA_039714635.1 Planctomycetota bacterium | reverse complement strand
ACGCAGCAGGCAACCCTCCCGTCCTTTGCGCACCCGTTTCGGTGCGTCTGATAATGTATATTATGTTGTATTGCAGAAACCAGCATCAAGCACTAACTCATTTTCCAGCAAGGTTTTCTGAAACTTCGAAAGGAACCCCGTTCCCCATCACCCAGCATCCACCCTCAAACCGCGTCGAGCCGGCGGACTTCGTCGATGCTCCGGAGCAGATCGGCCTCCTCCTCGATCAGCTTCAGGACGAGCGGGCAGTCCTGGTCCTCGAGGATCCAGAGGCGGTCTTCCTTCTCGGTCTCGGCCACGAGCGTCGGGACGCTTCGCTCCTCGCCGGAAACGACGAGCGGCAGGTTCTCCGAGCCCTTCGCCGCGATGTGGATCGGCACGTCCTCGCGCCCCCACTTGATGATGACCGAGGATTCGCCGCGGTCGCGGAGTTCGCGGTAGACGCGGCGCGAGATCCACGGCGCGGTGTCCGGGGACTCGGTGGCCTGGCGGTTCGCGAACCACGCGTGGTGGGCGGCTCCGGCTTCGAGGTCCGTCACGGTGCGCTGTCCCAGGATGCCGCCGGAGAACAGGAACGAGACCTGGCGCTCGTCGGCGCCGAGGATCGTGAGGTAGAGCGGATCGCCGTCGTCCTCCTCGCGATCCGCGGGGTCGGCGGGCATCACGCTGTACACGAGTTGACTCATGAACGAGATCGGCACGATGGTGCCGAACGTGTGACCGGAGGTGAGGAGCGGCTTCAGCACGAAGCTGCGGCGGCTGAGTTCCACGCGGAGCCGGAGCAGCATGCCGCCCTCGAGTTCCTCGACCATCTTCTCCGCCTGCTCTCGCCGGGCCGGCTTGACCTTGTCCTCGGCGAGTTCCTTTCGCAGCGACTCCAGCTTGGCGGCGAGGACTTTGCGCTGGGAGCCGACGAGGTTGCGCCCTCCGATCGCGACCTGGGCCTCGTGCTCCCAGATGAAGGGGTTGCTCGGGTCCAACCGGTCGAGGCGGAACCGGATCTGGTCGTCTTCCTTGAGGGAGTCACGCGGCAGTTCGGCGAACCCCGCGTCGAGATAGCGATCGACGAGCCCCTCCCGGTCCTCCTGGGACAGGACGGTCGCGTGGAACTTCTCGTGGATGAGCGTTCCCGCGTTGCCGAATGCGTCCGTCTTCACGTCTTCCGTTCGGTCGCACGTCCCGGTTTTCAGCCGCCCCACACCGCGGATGAACGGCCGGACGGCGTTCGCGACCTGCTTCAGTTCCGGACTCACGGCCGCCTGGGCGCCCATTCGCCTAGTCCACCTTCGCCCAGTCCCCGGCGACGGCGACGTCGCCGCCCGGCGTCGCTTCGAAGGCGGAGTACGGCTTCGGAGCGCTGGCGCCGGAGTTGACGGGGACGTCGCAGGCCGCGATCGCGCCGTCGGCGGTGACGACGAAGGTCCGGATCCCGGTCCGGCCGTGCTGGAGGGGCCACGCGTAGGCGAACCACTCTTCTTCCGCGCCATCCGGGTTCACGACTCCGCCTTCACCCGGTCCTTCGCCGACGGTGTTCCCGCTCTCGGCGGGCAGGTGCACGCGGAAGAGATAGCCGTGCATCTCCAGGTAGCCCGTCGACGAGACCTGGCAGATCTGCGGCGGCATCAGCGGCATCTTGCGCCCGGCGCCGCCCGCGCGGAGCCTCTCGGTTCCGGCCAGCTCCCCGAGGAAGAGGAACTCTCCCACGCCGTCTTCGTCCGCGTCGACGACGCCGAGGCTCTGCGCGTGGGTCTGCGCGCCCACGAGGCTGCGGAGATGCGACACCGCGAGGGCCTCGTTCATCTCGACCGCCAGGTCCGTGTCCACGATCTCTCCGTTCGCGGAACCCCCGCACGACGCGACCAGCGCGGCCGCCGCGATCACAAGGAATGGTGTGGCTTTCATCTCAGGCCTCCGACATCCAGAATCCCGTCGCATCCCCATCGACCGGGAGCCGCGCGCCCCTTGAGTCTTAACTCCATTCGGGATGGCTGCTTGCCCGCTCCGCCGGGCGGCATAGAATGCGACCATGGACGCCAAAGAGCCGCTCTCCACCGTCGCCGCCGAGGTCCGCCGCGAATTCGACGAGGAGAACCGGCTCCTCAGCTTCCGCGAGTGGCTGGATCTCTTCCTCGAATCCCCCTACCGGATGTCGCGCTCCGCGGCCCAGTACGTGCTCGACATGTTCGACGGTTTCGGGCGGGGCGAGACCGCCGGCGGGAGCGACCGGCTGTTGCTCTTCGACCAGGAGTTCCGGAACGGAGAGGGGCGCGTGCACGGCCAGGAGGCCGTCCAGTTCGGCATCTACCGGCTCGTCCGGGCGGCGGCCCGGGCCGGCCGGACCGACAAGATGATCCTCATGCACGGCCCCAACGGCTCCGGGAAGTCGGTCATCGCGGAGGCGATCTTCCACGGCCTCGAGGACTACTCGCGTCAGCCCGAGGGGCTGATCTATCGCTTCAACTGGATCTTCCCGAAGGCTCCCGGGGAGGTCGAGGGGCTGGGGTTCCGGCCCCAGCGCGTGGCGCCCGACGAGGCGGACACCTACGCGAACCTCGCGAGTGATGACATCGCGGCGCGCATCGTCTGCGAGATGCGCGACAGTCCGCTCTTCCTCCTGCCGAAACCACAGAGGGAGAAGATCCTCGAGGCCGCGCTCGAGGCGAACCCCGACGCGGCGGAGCACTCCTATCGCTGGGTCCTGGAAGGCGAACTCTGCCAGAAGTGCAAGGGCGTCTACGAGGGGCTCCTGGCCGGCTACCGCGGCGACTGGGACGCGGTCATCCGCCACGTCCAGGTCGAGCGCTGGTTCTTCTCCCTGCGCTACCGCAGCGGCGCCGTCACGATCCTGCCCATGGCATCCGTCGACGCGAGCGAGCAGCAGATCACGGCCGACATGTCCCTGCAGAACCTCCCGCCGGTCCTCCAGAACCTGAAGATCTTCGAGCCCTTCGGGGACCTGGTCGACGCGAACGGCGGCGTCGTCGAGTTCGGCGACTTCCTGAAGCGCCCGATGGACTTGAACAAGTACCTCCTCAACGCCGTCGAGAAGGGAACGATCGGCCTGCCGAACTCCCTCATCCACCTGAACCAGGTGATGCTCGGGACCTCCAACGAGAAGCACCTCGACCACTTCAAGCAGGCGCCGGAGTGGACGTCCTTCAAGGGCCGGATCGAACTGGTCCCCGTGCCCTACATCCTGCAGTACCGGGAGGAGGCCGAGCTCTACGAGGACATGATCTCCGACGTCACGCGGGAGGTCCACGTCACGCCCCACGCACTGGAGATGGCGGCGCTGTGGGCCGTCCTCACGCGCCTTTTGCCGCCGGACGTCGAGCGACTCGAAGGGCGGCTCGCCGAGTTGGCGAAAGATGTCACTCCCTTCGACAAGGCCATGCTCTACCAGACGGGCGAGGCTCCGGAGCGCCTCGAGCGTGAAGACCGGAAGATCCTCCGCGGCGGCGCGGATGCCCTGCGCAGCCAGCACACGGACACGGTCGTGTACGAAGGCCGCTTCGGCGCGAGCGCGCGGGAGATGCGCATGGTCCTCACCCGGGCCGCGTTCGACCGCTCGTGCCCCTGCCTGACGCCGACCGCCGTCTTCCGGGCCCTCGCCGACCTCATCCGCGACGTCACGGTCTACGATTTCCTGAAGCTCCAGCCCGACCACGGCTACCACGAGTCGGAGGCGTTCATCGACCAGGTTTCGGCGTTCTGCGTCGGCCTCGTCCGCGAGGAGTTCCAGGACGCGATGGAGTTGATCCGCGAGGAGGAGTACGACCGCCGGTTCGACGAGTACATGCAGCACGTCGTCGCGTTCACGCGCAACGAGAAGATCCCCCACCCCCAGACGGGACAGCTGCAGTCACCGAACGAATCCATGATGAAGGGCGTCGAGGAGCTCTTCAGCTTCGAGGGCGACGAGGACTCGTTCCGGAACGACCTCGTCGGCCGAATCGGGGCCTGGGCCATCGACCACCCGGACGAAGAGGTCAACTTCCGGGCGCTCTTCCCCGATCTCCTGCGCGCCGTGAAGCAGGACTTCTACGACCGCCGCGAGACCCGCGTGAGCCAGGTCCTCCGGAATCTCCTCGTTCGGGGATCGGACGACTTCGACCGGCTGCCCGAGGACCAGAGGTCCGAAGTCGACTCCGTGCTCGCGAATCTCGCGGACGGCCCCGGCTACTGCCCCGACTGCGCGCGCGACGCGGCGGCGTTCCTGGCGGCGAACTCGGCCCCCTGAGTCCGTTACCCGGCGGTAACGCGGTTACTCGGGTGTAACCGGAATGGACGATCTCCGCCGAACCGCCGCCACGCGCGGCCAGATACCCTTATAATCCAGTAACTTACGACGACACGGAAATGTGTCCGCATTGGTATCACCTTTGCGAACTCTCGGGCAGGTCGGAGGACTGCCTCCGGCCCCTGTGCTTGAAACAGAGCCTGAAACGACAGATGCGCGCTTTTTCAACCTGCTGGAGGATTTGATCCCATGAAGAAGGCCCTGCTCCTTCTCGCCGCGCTTGCGCTCCTGCTGACGATGCAGTCGAGCGTAGACACGGTGTACGCGCACGGTGGTGCGTACCGCGGACCGGCCGGAGAGGTTCCCCCCGGCCAGCGTGACCCCAAGGACCCGCAGCCTCCCCCGGAGAACCCGGCCACTCCGTCCCCGAACCCGGGCGGCGGCACCGGCACTCCCCCTCCGGGTCAGCCCCCGTCCGGTGGTGACGGCGGCGACACCCCTGACGCTCCCCCGCCGCCCCCCTCGGCTCCGGACGGCCCCGGCGGCAACAACGGCCCCGGTGGCATCGCCACCCCGGGCGGAAAGAAGCGCGCCGCTCCGAAGATGATGAGCTTCGAGAACTGGCTCTTCTGGTGGGCGTACAACAAGGACGAGATCCTGAACCTCAAGTCCCGCCTGAAGAACCGCGAGACGAACATCGCGTCGGGCTCCAGCGGCCCCTTCCTCGGCAAGGGCAAGGGCGGCACGGGCACCCAGTCCGCCACGCCCCAGATGATCAAGTCCGTGATCGTCCCGGCCCTCGAGAGCGTCGTGGACAACAAGGACATCCACCCGGACATCCGCGGTGGCGCCCTGATCGGCCTGGCCCGCGCGGAGCCGACCAAGAAGTACCTCGACCGGTTCTTCGCCATCTCGAAGGCGGACAGCGACGAGGACAAGGTCGTCCAGGAGTCGGCGATCATCGCCCTCGGCATCCTGCAGATCAAGGAGCAGGAGGTCCGCGACCACCTGATCAGCCTCGTCGAGGACCGGAACTACCCGATGCGCGGCCGCTGCTTCGCGATGCTCGCGCTCGGCCTCCTGCAGGACAGCAGTGACGAAGTCTTCAAGGCCCTCGAAGGCCGTCTCGACGGCTCCGAGGTCCACCTGGACGTCCCGGTCTGCGCCTTGCTCGCCATCGGCCTCATCGGCGATGACAAGAAGGTCCCGCAGCTCGTCGAGTGGCTCGAAGCCGGCAAGATCGGCCGCGAGAAGCTCAGCGACCTCGAGAAGGCCTGGGTCGTTGCCGCGCTCGGCAAGATCGGCCACGAAGACGCCCTGAAGCCCATCAGCAAGGTTCTCCGCGAGAAGGGCCGCTACGCCAAGCGTTCCGCCGCGATCGCGATCGGCCAGATCGCCACGCAGGTCACGGACGAAGCCGAGCAGCAGAAGTACGCGAAGATGCTGATGCAGTTCCACAAGACCGAGGGTGACCTCACGTCGAAGAACTACGCCCTCACGTCCCTCGGCCGCATGGGCGGCCACGCGAACGCTTCCGTCAAGGTTCGCGACGGCGTGAAGACGTTCCTGAAGATGCAGTTCAAGGAGGTCAACAAGACCACCGAGCGGCCCTTCGTCGCGCTTTCGATGGGTCTCCTCGGCTTCGACGGCCCCGACCAGAGCCCGAAGCCCCAGGCCCTGAAGGAAGAGCTCGCCGCCGTCATCCGCCCGGCCCTCGAGGCCCGCAAGGGTGACAAGACCGCTCTCGGCGCCCTCGCCATCTCCCTCGGGATGCTGAAGGACCAGGGCAGCGTCGACCTCCTCAAGAAGATCCTCAGCGACCGCGGCATGGACAAGAAGCTCCGCGGCGCGTCGGCCATGGCCCTCGGCCTGATCGGCGACCAGGGCGCCAACGACGTGATCCTCACCGCCCTCAAGGAGCGTGAGGACCGCGACCTGCGCGTCGACACCGCGGTGGCGGCCGGCCTGCTCGGCAGCCCCAAGGCCGTCGACGAGCTCGTCAAGGTGCTGAACGACAAGAAGGCCAGCCAGTTCGTGCTCGGCTCCGTCGCCCTGGCCCTCGGCCAGATCGGCGACAGCCGCGCCATCGAGCCCATGACGATGATCCTCGAGCCCCAGAAGACCAACGGCACCTACCCGGACCTGACCCGGGCGCTCGTCGCCGTGGCCCTCGGCCAGCTCAGTGACCGTCGTGACGTCCGCGTGCTGTACCGCATGTCCAAGGACATCAACTACCGCGCGAGCGTTCCGGCCCTGGACGAGATCCTGACGATCCTCTAGAGCCAGGCAAGACAACCTGACACAAGGCGCCCCGCCGGCAACCCGGCGGGGCGCTTCTTTGCGCCCTTCCGAACTCGAACCCCGGGTCACTCAGTTTCCTTTGAATCAAGAAAGCACCGGGCTCCTCACGCGCAGGCCGTTCGAGCAAGTCAGCCCTTTCGTTTCACGGCGTATTCGGAGCATGCGTTCGAGTACGACCCCCGGGTGGCCGAAGGCCACTCAGTTTCTTCTGAATCAAGAAAGCACCGGGCCCCCACCCCCCCCCCACCTGGCTGGGTTAACCTGACTTCATGCCCACCTTCCCCCACCACGACCT
>JBDLIY010000215.1:0-6875 GCA_039714635.1 Planctomycetota bacterium | reverse complement strand
TCGAAAGGCTCTTCCTGACCTTCTCGGTGCCCACCTGGACCCGGAAGGTCGTCCGTGCGATCCAGAAGGAGCGGAAGGTCTACCTCTGGGACTCGCCGAGAATCGAGGATCCGGCCGCGCGGTTCGAGAACATGGTGGCGATCGAGCTCAAGCGCGCGGTCTCCTCCTGGTCGGAACTCGGCCACGGGCGGTTCGGGCTCCACTTCGTGAAGAACAAGGAGCAGCAGGAGGTCGACTTCCTCCTCTCGCGCGACGACCGGCCGATCCTCCTCTTGGAGGCCAAACTCACGAATCCGGAGCCGGGCAAGTCCCTGCGGAAGCACCAGGCGGCCCTCGGCGTGCCGGCGGTCCAACTCACGAACGAGGGCGCGACGTACCGGGAGTACCCGAACGACGAGCACCGGATCCTCTCCGCCCCGGCGTGGGCCTGGCTCTCGAAGCTCCCGTGACCCCACACCTCGCCACCCGACAGAACGATGACAGGCGTCGCTTTGCCGCCACCCGCCGGCAGAACGATGACAGACCTGTCCGATTCCGGGCGTGCAGGATCGACGTCTGTCAGCAATCCGGCGGCTCAGGGTGACAAAGCGACGCCTGTCAGCAGTCTGTCACTTGGCGGGGTTCGTGGACTTCTGTGAGACGGCGAGGTCTGTCAGCGATGTTCCGAAGTTCGGAAAACCGACGCCTGTCAGCGATGTTCCGATCGGCGGGGTTTCACTCGGCCAGGGTTTCCCACTCCTCGAGGCTCGTGGCCAGCTCGGCCCGGACCGCGTCGAACTCGGCCTGGCGGGCGCGGATCTCCTGCGGGTCGACGCCCTCCGTCCAGGCGTCGGCCAGGAACGCGGACAACCCGGCCTCCCGCTCCTCCAACCCGGCGATGCGCGCCTCCAGCTTCTGAAGCCGCGACTTCCGCCGGGTCGCCTCGCGCCGGACCTCGCGCTGCTTCTCGTACTCGCGGCGAGCCTGCTCCTTCTTCGCCGCCGGGTCGGCCCGGCGATCCTCCAACGCGCCCTTCCGCGACTCCCCGCGCGGGGCAAACTCCCGCCGCCACCACTCCGCGAACCCGACCCGGTGAGAGACGAGCTTCTCGTCCCGCACCTCCACCACGCGATTCACCAGCCGGTCGAGGAAGTAGCGGTCGTGGCTGATGACCAGCAGCGTCCCCGGGAACTCCTCGAGCATCTCCTCCAGCACCTCGCAGGCCTGGATGTCGAGGTGGTTCGTCGGCTCGTCCATCAGCAGCAGGTTCACCTTGTCATTGACCAGGCGGGCCAGCTGGAGACGGCTCTTCTCCCCGCCCGACAGGGTCGAGATCGAGCGTTCGAGGTCCTCGTAACTGAAGAGGAAGCGATGGAGCAGCTCGGCGGCCGGCGTCCTCAGCAGCCCGGTCACCCGCATCGCCCACTCGAGCAGCGTCGCGTCGTGGTCGAGCACGTCGTGGAACTGGCGGTACTCCCCCACCTTCACCGACTTGCCGAGACGGAGCGTCGGGCTCTCCCAGGAACCGTCCGCCAGGATCCGCTTCATCAGCGTCGACTTGCCGCTTCCGTTCGGGCCGACGAGGCAGACGCGCTCCCCGAACTCGATCTCGAGTGCGGCGCCCTCGAAGAGCACCCGGTCGCCCCACGCGAAGTCGAAGCCCTTCACGTCCAGCGCGATCCGGCCGTGGCGGATGCCGCCGGCGAGGCTCGCGTGAAACCGCTGCTCGCTGCGACTCGGCCGGTCCACCTTCTCCATCTGCTCGATCCGCTTCATCATGACCTTCGCGCGCTTCGCCTGCTTCGGATCGTCGTAGGCGTTCGCCATGTCGCGGTAGCGCCGGGCCTGGAACTCGAGCCGCTTGATCTGGCTCTGCTGGACGCGGTAGCGCCGCTCCTGCAGCGCGACCGCCTCCTCCTTCTGCCGCACGAAGTCGCCGTAGTTGCCGGTCCAGCGGGTCACCTTCCGGCCGGAGAGCTCCCAGATCTCGTCCACCGTCGCGTCGAGCAGGTGGCGGTCGTGGCTGACCATCACGAAGGCCGCCGGCGACCGTCTCAGGAAACGGATGAACCACTCGTTGCCGGCGATGTCGAGGTGGTTCGACGGCTCGTCGAGGAGCATCAGGTCCGGCTCGGCGAGGAGGACGCGGGCGAGGCCGAGGATGTTCCGCTCGCCGCCGGAGAGGCCGGTAACGACCTGGTCGAGGGCGTGCCGCGGGAAGCCCAGACTGAGCAGCAGCGAGTCGATCCGGTGGTCGACGTCGTAGACGCCCGTGGCGTCGCGCTCCGCGACCAGGCGCTCGTAGCGGGTGAGCAGGCGGCGGCGGTCCTCCTCGGCCGGCTCCTCCCCCAGCGCGGCCTCGATCGCGGCGATCTCCTCCGCGCGCCGCGCCTCGTCCGCGAAAGCCCGACGCATCTCCTCCCGGACGGTCCGGCCCGGCGTGAAGTCGAACTCCTGGTCCTGCATCGCGACGCGGAGGCCGCGCTGGCGGGTCACGGCGCCGTCGATCGCCTCTTCCCGGCCGAGAAGGAGCTTGAGGAGCGTCGACTTGCCGGTGCCGTTCTGCCCGATCAGGCCGATGCGCGACCCGGCCTCGACGGCGAGGGTTACATCTTCGAAGAGCGTAGGCCCTCCGTAGTGCATCGTGACGTGGGAAGCGGTGGCGAGCGGCATGGGCAGGATCCTACCCGGTGTCCCGCGACGCGGAGAGGGTATGCTGACGGATCGAGGGAGGTCGGATGTGAAAGCCCGGGGGCTGGCGGCGCTACTTCTCGTCCTGGTTCTGTCCGGCGCGGCGTCGGCCGGGGAACTCGACGACATCCGGAAGCTCTTCGAGCGGAGGATGTTCCGGACCGGCGTGCCGCGGCTCGAGAGCCACCTGGCGGCGAACCCCGACTCCCACGAAGCGCTCGGGATGCTGGGCGAACTCCGCTACGCGGACGAGGCCTGGGAGGAGGCGGAAGAGGCCGCGCTGTCGGCGATCCGCCTCGCGCCGTCGATCGCCGACTACCGCCACCTCTGGGCCCGCGCGCGCTTCCAGCGGGGCCGGCAGGCGGCGCAGGACGGCGAGACTCCGGCGACGGTGGCCGCGTTCTTCGCGAAGGCCGAGCAGGTGTTCCTCCAGGTGCAGCAGATCGATGCGCAGCATCCCGACGTGCTCTGGTGGATCGGCTGGGCGAAGGAGTGGCAGCGGCAGCAGAGCGTCGCGAGGCAGTTCTACGACAGCCAGATCCGGGAATTCCCGCGATACGCGCCGGGATACGTGCGGCTCGCGCAGTCGCTCGTCGACACGGCGGCCCGGGACGAGCGGCCCAAGAAGCGTCGCCGCGAGGCGCTCGGCGTATTCGACCAGGGACTCGAACGCGCCGGCGAGGACGCGGAGCTTCTCTACCACCGGGCGCTGCTCCTGGCGACGCTCGGCGAGAAGGAGAAGGCCGTCGAGTCCCTGCGTCGATCGATCCGCGCCGACCCCGGCTTCGACCGCGCCTGGAACCGGCTGCGGATGATGGTCGACGAGGAGAAGGTGCTCGTCCCCCTGGCGATCTCGGTCCTCGAGAAGGACCCGGCCTGCGGCCCGGCCGCGCGCTGGGCGGGGTTTTTCACGAGCCGACGGGACCCTCTCGACGACGAGAAGCCATGGACGAAGTACGAGTTGACGATCAAGTACACGCTCCGGGCGCTGGAGGTCTACTCCGACGACGAGGAGCTGTACAAGCTGGCCTTTCGCTCCGCGCAGGAACTGATCGGAGCGAACCCGAAGCAGGCGCTGAACGCGACGGTGGCGATCGACACCTTCAGCCGGGTCCACGCCGCCTGGAAGTGGGACGGCGACGCGGCGAACAACCTCGGCTTCTACTTCCGCGAGGTCGGCCGGTACTCCGAGTCCCTCGCCTGGTACCTGAAGGGCGTCGAGCGGGCGCCCACGAACCAGGACATCCTGAACGACTGCGGCCTCATGTTCCTCTTCCACTTCCCAAAGCAGAAGGAGCAGGGGCTGCCCTACTTCGAGAAGACGGTCGCGCTCGTGGCCGAGGGCGACCAGAAGCCGATCCGCGGCTACTGGGACGCGCTGGAGAACCTCTGCAAGCATTACTGGGAGGTCGACCGGCAGCCCGAGAAGGTCGTCGAGTACGCGCGCCTGCGCTACCTCGTCACGAAGGGCGTGAAGCCCTACAACATGAGCAAGGTGGCCGAGCGGTTCGCGGAGAAGGCGAGGAAGGCGCTGGCGAAGTAGGCGGGGATCGACGACGGCCTGCGGCTGTCCCTCGGGCTCCAACCAACATGTAATACGGATAGTTTTTTATGTTTTACATAAGATTCTGATTGCAGAACGTAGATTCTCGAGTACACTTCCCCCATGGCGATCCAAGTCAACCTCGACCTGATGCTGGTCCGGCGGAAGGTGAAGCTCACGGAGCTCTCCCGGCGGATCGGCATCTCGGTCACGAACCTCTCCCTGCTGAAGACCGGCAAGGTGAAAGGGATGCGGTTCCGCACCCTCGACGCCATCTGCAGGGAACTCGAATGTCAGCCCGGGGACCTCCTGGAACACGTCCCCGACGAGAACGGGAGGAAGTGAAATGGACAGCTTTCGACGTGGCACCCTGATCGCGGCCCTGGTGCTCTCCGCGATCGTGATCGCGGCCGTACCCCTCGCGACGGCCGAGGAACTCGGAACGGGACCCGCGGCGGGACTCGCCGCCCTCATGCTCGTGGCGATCTGGGGATCCCGGCTCGGCGCAAACGCCCTCTACCGCGGCATCTTCGCACAGGGCCAGGTGGACGAGCGGGGGAAGGACTCCGACTTCATCTGAGTTCCAGTTCGTCCACGAGTTCGGTCCCCCGCCGCAGTTCGTCGCCGTCCGCCTCCCCGCCGTAGCGCGCCCCCACGAGGTCCGCCACCAGCGTCCCCGCCCGCTCCGCCAGGGCCCGCTCCACGCCCACGGCCCGAAGACGCTCCGCGAGATCCGGCGAGATGACCGCGGCGGGGGCGCAGGAGAGGACCGTGGCCAGGTAAGCCGTGAGGGCTTTCGTCAGGTCGATCTCAGCCTGTTCGCGGAAGAGTTCGGCCGGCGTCGGCCCCTCCGGCCCGGCCGGCTTCCGGCGCATCCGGACCCCGAGGACGAGGACGGCGATCAGGGCCGCAACGACACCCGCGACGACGGGCCAGGGGAAGCCGGACTCCTCTTCATCGACGGCGAACGCCTCCTCCGGAGCGGATCCCGTCACGACCAGCGTGATGGGAGCGGTGGCACCCGTCACGTACTGACCCGTCTCCGGGTCGAAGAAGTGGAACGGGAGGGAGGGAAACGCCTCGAGCCCGCCGCGGGTCGCCGAGAGGTCGTAGCGGATCGTGCGCGTCGGCGACGCCCGATCATCGATCCGGCCCAGCACGTGGAACCCGTCCGGAGAGATCGTCGGCGTATCGAACCGCTCGAGGTTCCCCGCGCCCTCGATCCTCAGGGTGAGGGTGAACTCATCCCCCACCGCAACCGCGCCCGGCTCCACGGTCGCAAGCACGATGAACCGGCCCACGGCACCGAAAAAGCCCGCCGGACGGCCGTCCTCCGGAAGCGCGCGGACGTTCACCGCCCTCGCCTCGCCGGCGCCCGCCGCCTCCCGGCGATCGAGCGGGCGGCGCCCGCTGACGAAGTCGTCCTCGAACTCCGTCGCCCAGGCGAAGGTGAACTCCGGCGCGGCCAGTTCGAGGGAGCCCGCCCGTTCGGGAAGGAGCGTCCAGGTCGCCTCGAGGACCGCCCGGCCGTCCCGGTCGGCGAGGCGACGGAGAGGAACGACGGCGTCGTTCAGGACGAGGGAGAGCGTCTCCGCGCCGTCCGGGACCGGACCGGGCTCGCCTTCGGCCCAGGGCACGACCAGCTTCAGCTGCAGGTCCATCGCCCGCGGAAAGAGCCGCACCGAAGCGGCCTCGAATGCCTTCAGATCGAGGAGGACGCGCAGCGCGACGGGCACCTCCTCGCCGAGCCAGCACTCCGCCGGCGCGTCGATCTCGAGGTGGACCTCCGGCGCGTCGGCCGCGAGGACCGGGGCGGCGAGCAGGACGAGGACGATCAGCGCCCGGATCACCAGTCCTTCTCCACGCCGGCCTGGGCCGTCTTCCGATGCTCCCGCCGCAGGTCGGTCTTCTCTTGCTCCTTCTCCGCGAGGCGCTCGAGCAGGCGCGCCACCTCCGCCTCGGAAAGCTCCGCGAGGGCGGGGTCGATCTCGGCCGGATCATCGCTTTCCTCGACCTTCGGCTCCTCCGGCTCGGGCTCCGGCGTCTTCTCGGTCCTTCGCTCCTGGAGCTTCCTGGCCCGCTCCCGCTTCGCACGCAGCACGTCGAGCTTCTGAACCGCCCGCTCCACGTTCCGGCGGGCGGCCGGCCAGTCGTCACGGCCCGTCGCGGCGGCGATCCAGTGGTCACGCGCCGACTCGCCGAAGGAGATCGCGATGTCGAACGCGAACGGCTCCGCCTCGAGCGTGTTCGCCTGGACCTCCGCGAGTTCGCAGAGGCCGAAGGCGGCGTTGCCGCGGAGGAACGTCGCGAACTCCGCGACCTCTCCGACGGCGGCGGACTCCGCGCTCTCGGCGCAGGTCGCCGCGTCGCGGAAGTCCTGGGCCGCGATCGCCGCGAACGCGCGGTTCACGAGGAGCTCCGCCGGCACGTCGTCACCGGCCGTCTCGCACGCGGCGACGTACGCGGCGTGAGCCTCCTCGAACCGGCCCGCGTCGTACGCGGCCCGGCCGGGGTCGTCGCCGCCGCACGCGACGGCGAGCCCCCCGACCAGAGACAAGCCCAGAAGGATCAGGATCGCCGTTCGTTCAGCCATAGCCCGATCGTCCAGAGGAAAAGGGCCGCCGCCAGCGGCCACTGGAACCGGTTCTGCCGCTTCTTCTCC
>JBDLIY010000214.1:0-6890 GCA_039714635.1 Planctomycetota bacterium | reverse complement strand
CCTCCGGGTACGGCAGGTCGTACTCCACCTCGACGACGTAGTCGCCCACGACCTTGCCCTGGAGGACGATCCGCTGGGTGAACCGCCCCTCGGGCCCATCGACCTTCGGTTCCTGACGGATGTTCTTCCCGGAGACGCGGGCCTCTTCGCGCAGCGCTTCGGGCAGCGTGAAGGCGAACTCGTCGACGCCCGCGAAGCGGACGTGGAAGGTGACCCGCGACTTGACGGCGATCCGGTTCTGCTCGGCCTTGAGGATCGTGGCGACGTCTGCCGTCACCTCGGGCTCGCGGCGCGTGACCGTCAGGGTCGCCGACCGCGCCGGCTCCTGGAATGACCAGGCGACGGAGACGCCCTCGCCGAACGCGGCGGCCGGGACCGGAGTCAGGCCCGCCACGTCCTTCGTCGAGAGTTTGAGACCGGCATCGCGGGCGACGCCGACCATGCCGCGGACCGTCTGCACGTCGACCGGCGTGAGGAACGGCAGGCCGATCTCGACGGCCTCTTCCCCAATCGCCTGTGGGCGCTGGGTGGTGATCGTCGCGGTGAAGGCGCCGATCCGGGAGCCCTTGAGCTCGAGGACGAGGAACCGCTCGTCGCCCTCGGTGACGATCCGGTAGTCGGAGACGACGTCGCGCGCGACGTCGAGCACGGCGACGTCCTTCGGCAGCCTCACGCGCGCCGTGAAGATCGCCGCCTTCTTCACGGTGTAGGTCAGGCGGTCGAGGGAGACGAGGTTCCGCTCGGTAAGCGTCTGCTTCGTCCGGACGTCCACGGTGATCTCGGGACGGATCCGCGTGACGTCGAGCGAGAGCGACCACGGGTGCGCCGGGTAGCGCCAGGCGAGGATCATGTCCTTCGGCCGGTTCGGGACCGCCGCGAAGTCGGTGCGGAAGAGGTCCTTCGCCGACGGAACCACGCGCACGGAGCCCGGCGCCCTCACGATCACGAAGCCCTGCTCGCGGGCGACGCCCTCGGCCCGCACGGCCGGGACGACGTTCGGCGCGTCGTAGGACAGATCCGTCTCCATCGTGATGCTCGCCCGGAACTTCGTGGCGACCGGCTTGTGGAGCGAAAGGGTGAGCTTCCCGTTCTCGTGCGACCACGTGCGGATGCCGTCGCCCTCGACGAACAGCACGCGGACGCCGGCCGGCACCGCGAGGGTCAGCTCGCTCACGGGCGCCCGGTGGATCTGCCAGTCGACGACGGCGTTCACGCGGAGCGCCGACTCGTCGACGGCGGCCGTGAGGGAGGTGTTCGCGAACAGGAGCGCCGGCCCGGTGCGGACCTCGCGGGGCCTCGGCACCCAGGAGAGGGAGATCTCCGCGGCCGACCCGACGTAGGCCATGACGCGCGTGACGCCGGAGCCCTTGTCGGTCCGCGTGGTGGCGAGGTTCGGGGAGACGGTGACGAGAGCGCCCTCCTCGGGCACGTCGAACGTCAGCCGCGAGACCGGCGTCGGCGGCGCGCGGAAGACGATCGTCTTGCGCTGCTCGTGCTTCGCCACGGGCACGACGAACTTCACGACGAGCGCATAGGTTCCCTTCTCCGGCACGTGGATGCGGTAGCCGCCTTTCGTCGACTCGAGCGTCGCCGGCTTGCCGTCCAGGGTCGCGTCCCCCACCGCGATCCCCGCGAAGCCGAGCGGCACGGCCGACCAGCCGTCCGTGAACGTCTCGAACTCGATCGAGGCCGTCAGCACGGCGAGGTCACCGTCGACGGCGCCCTCGTAGAGCGCGCGCTTGACGAGGTACGGCACCGGAGGCTTCGCGGGCGTCGGTCGCTTGTCGAGATTGGCCTCCCACAGCCGCAGGAACTCCTCGAACGGGACGAAGACGCCCTGCCCCTCCTTCTCGAAGACGTCCTTGAGGTTCTTGAAGGGGACGTAGATCTTCCAGTCGCCCTCGAGTTCCTCCTTCGGCTTCTCTTCCTCCCCCTTCGCCCGGAGCTTGCGCTGATCCCCGTCGCGGATGATCGGGTCTTCGATCACCTCCTCCTCTTCCTGGATTTCGGGCTTGACCTCCTCCTCGGGCGGGTCGACGGGCGGTGCGTCCTGGGCGACGGCCGGAACGGCCAGGACCAGGGCGGCGCAGAGGCAGAGCAGGATTCTCAGGCAGGAGGACATCAGGGGCTCCTTGCTGGGGGAAGACACCATGGTACTCATGTCATACGCGAGAACGAGCCGGCGGTTCGTCGAAGGAGCGTAAATCTCCGGCGGCCGCCGGGAATCAGACGAATCCGCGACCAGTTCTCGTCTGCCACACGAAACAACGCTGACAGGCGCCGGTCTTTCATCCACGCGAAACACTGCCCCGCTCAGGGCAGCGGTTCGAGCAGCCGGTGCAGGTACTCGAAGGAGTCGCTCCAGCCCTCGACGTGGGCGACGCGCGATTTCGCGTCGGGGATGCCGTCGTGCGTGAAGACCATCAGCGTGCGGTCGCCCTCGTCGTGCAACTCGACGCCGATCCTCTCTTCGCCGGGCTCGTAGCCGACCGGGGCGTTCCAGGTGAGCGTGGCGACGAGGCGGTTCGGCAGGTCGAGGAGCTGATAGGCTCCGGAGATCTCCCACCGACTCCCGTCGCGACCGAGGGTGGAGACGCGCCAGGCGCCGCCGACCCTGGCGTCGGCCTCGGCCCGGACGTTGTTGGCGAGGGAGCCCCAGATCCAGACGCGGAGATCCTCCGGGACGCACCACGCCCGGAAGACGCTCTTCGGGGGCGCGTCGAACCGCCGCTCGAGTCTGACGAGGCCGGGGGCCATGGCGGCGGATGATAGCCGCCCGGCCCCCGGTTGCCGAGTGGTTTAGCCGGCTTCCAGCCGGAACTCCATCGTGTCGAACCAGAAGCCCTTGCCCGTCAGGGCGTCGATCTCGGCCTGCACGATGTCGTAGTGCGCGTCCTCGATCAGGAGGAACTTCTGGAACATGTTCGCGCCCACCGAGTCCATCTCGTTCGCCATCTTGCGGTAGAAGGCGCCGGTCTCGGCCTCGAGGTCGCGGGCGCGGCGGAGGAGCTCCAGCTCGACGGACCAATCCTGCGGGTCCATCGCCTTCTCGAGCTTCTCGACGCCCTCGTTCACCTTCTCCTTCGGCGGGAGGACGGTGGCGACCGGCTCCACCTGGACGTGGCCCGTCGTCTTCCACTCCTCGAAGCGGCGGTTCAGGTAGTCGAGGTGGCCCTGCTCCTCGTCGGCGAGCGTCTTGAAGATCCGCTTGCCGGTTTCCTCGGTCGCCTTCTCGACGGCCTCGAGGTACATGTCGCGGACTCTCGTCTCGTACTCCAGGGCGATGCGGATCGCCTCGTCCAGCTTGAGGGGCTCGGTCATTTCGTGGGCTCCGGGTCGAGTGGTGGCGTTCCTCTGGAAGGCGAAAGTGTACCTTCCCCTCCGCCCCTTTCACGAAACGCAACCGGGGGCTCTGTTATCCTCCCGACATGCCGGAACGAGACGCCCTCGTCGCCGACCTGCTCGCCTGGTTCGCCGGGAACGCCCGCGACCTGCCGTGGCGGCGGGATCCATCCCCCTGGCGCGTCTTCGTGGCGGAGGCGATGTGCCAGCAGACGCGCATCGCCGCCGTCCTCCCGCGCTACGCCGAGTTCCTGGCCCGCTTCCCCGATCCCGCCGCGATGGCCGAGGCCGGGGAGGACGCCGTCCTCGCGCTCTGGTCGGGTCTGGGTTACTACCGCCGCGCGCGGAACCTCCATGCCGCCGCCCGGACGATGGTCGCGGATCACGGCGGACGCGTCCCCGGCACGCCCGGGGAGATCCGCGCGCTGCCCGGCGTCGGCGACTACACGGCGGGGGCGGTGCTCTCGACGGCCTTCGGGCTTCCGGAGCCGCTGGTGGACGGCAACGTGGAGCGCGTCCTCTCGCGGATCTTTGCCGTCGAGGGCAACGTGAAGCGCGGGGCGGCCCGGAAGGCGATCCGCGACCTCGCCGCCGACCTCGTGACGCGCGGCGATCCGGCGGCCTGGAACCAGGCGCTGATGGAGCTGGGCGCGCTCGTCTGCCTGCCGCGGGGCGCGCGGTGCGGGGACTGTCCCGTGGCCGTCCACTGCGGGGCGCGGGAGGCCGGCCGGGTGGACGAGTTGCCGGAGTTGCCGGCGAAGCGGGAGCCGGTGGACGTGGAGTTGGCGATCGCGATCATCGACGGACCGGAGGGCGTGCTGTTCCTCCGGGCGCCCGAGGGCGGTTTCCTCGCGGGGACGTGGATGCCGCCGTTCGCCCGGGTCGAGGCCGGGGAGACGCCCGCGGAGGCGCTCCGCCGGGCCGGCGCCGCCGCGGGCCGGGAGCTGGGCTCTTTCCGCCACACGATCACGCACCACCGGATCGTGGCGCGGGTCTTCGAGGCCAGTGGCGTGCCCGACGGCGCGGACGTCCGCTGGATTCGTGAGCAGGACCGCCCAGACTACGCCGTCTCCGCAATGGCAGCAAAGGCCCTCAACCTCCAGAAACCCCAACGTCTCCTCCATACGGAGTCAGGGCAAAACGCGCACCCTTGAGGACCAGCCCCGCTCCCGAAGACGGACAGTGCAGCGCTGCGCATCTTGCCCGGACTTCGGACTGGCGATCGTGGTGTCTGCGCCGCTTTTGCCCTGACTCCGTATGGAGTAGACAGGCCTGGCCGTCGCGCTGTTTTGCGGCCCGGGCCGCGCGACGGACGTATCATGGGTGTCTCCACTTCGGGAGGCCCCCGTGAGAATCCTCCACACGGCAGTTCTGGTGCTGGTCCTCGGTTCCCTCGCCATCGGTCAGGGAGCGCAACCGGCCAGCGTGAAACTCGATCCCGTCCGCGCGCAGGTCGTCCGCGAACAGGTGACCGGCGTCGCCACCGTCGAACCCTGGCTCCGCACCACCCTCTCCGCCGAGATCGCCGGCCTCGTCGCAGACTTCCCCCTCCGCGAAGGCGACGTCGTCGAGAAGGGAAAGACAACCGTCTGCGAACTGAAGCGGACGACGCTCCTCATCGACCTGGCGGAGGCGGAGGCGCTCCTCGCCCGCGCCGAGGCGACCTCCGACACCGCCGCGGAGACCGCGCTCGCCACGCTGGAGGAACTCGCCGCCCTGATGGACCAGGCGGAGCGCGAACGCGTCCGCGCCGAGGAACTCCTCGAAAAACAGGTCATCACTCAGTCCGAGTACGACCGCACGACGGCGGAGGCGACCGCCGCGAAATCCCGCCACGCCCGCGCGAAGAAGAACTACGAACTGGCCCGGAAGGGCGCCGATCCGGAGGCGAAGGCCCGCGAGGCCGAGGTCCGCCGCGCGAAGGCCCGGCTCGACCGCGTGAAGGACCAGATCGAGAAGTGCCGGATCGTCTCCCCGGTCGACGGCCGCGTCGTCCGCCGCCACACGGAGATCGGCGCCTGGCTCAACCCGGGCTCGCCGGTGATCGAGATCGTGACCCTCGACCCGGTGCTCGTCCGCATCGGCGTCGGCGAGAAGAACATCGCGAAGATCGCCGTCGGCAACCCGGTGATCGTCCGCGTGGACGCCCACCCCGGGCGGGTCTTCACGGGAAAGGTCCGGTTCGTCGCGCCGGAGGCGGCGCCGCGAACGAGAGCGTTCCCCGTCCAGGTCGAGGTCGCGAACGCCGACGGCGCGCTGCTCGCGGGGATGTTCGCCCGCGTCTCCATCGGATGCGGCGAGGGCCACGAGGCGCTCACGGTTCACAAGGACGCGGTCGTCAACACGCCGACCGGCCCCGCGGTCTGGACGCTGGGCCCGAAGAAGGAGTTCACCCTCGGTCCGCGGAAGGTGAAGCTCCCCACCGCGAAGATGATCCCCGTGACGCTCGGAATCGCGGTGGACGACCGCGTCGAGGTGACGGGCGAGGGGCTCGCTCCGAAGCTGCCGCTCGTCACGACGGGGAACGAGCAGCTCTTCCCCGGCCGCGGCCTGGTCCCGCCGCGGCCTCCAACCCGCAAGGGCGTGAAGAAGCCGGCTGAGAACGAGGGCGGGGCCCCGGCGAAATGAAACTCGTCGAGACCTCCATCCGCCTGCCGGTCACCGTGATGGTGGGCGCGATCCTCGCCGTCCTCTTCGGGGTGATCTCCCTCATCGGCATCCCGATGCAGATGGCCCCCACCGTCGACCGGCCGGTCATCGAGGTGAAGACGACCTGGAGAGGCGCTTCGCCCCGCGAGGTCGAGGAGGAGATCACCGACAAGCTCGAGGAGAAGCTCAACTCCGTCGAGGGCGTAAACCAGATCACCTCGAAGTCGTCGGACGGCGAAAGCGCGATCACCCTCGAGTTCGACTGGGGCGTGAACAAGGACGTTGCACGTCTGGAGGTCTCCGAGAAGATCGCTCTCGTGGGCGACCTGCCGGAGGAGGCGGACGAACCGGTCATCTCGGCGGCCAGCTCCGACGAGCAGCAGCCGTTCTCCTGGATCGTGACGAAGTCGGACATGCCGGTGAACCGGCTGCGGATCCTGGGCGACGACGTCATCAAGCCGCGCTTCGAGCGCATCGAGGGCGTCGGCTCGGTCTGGATGTTCGGCGGCGAGGACCGCGAACTGCGCGTCACCGTCGACCTCGACCGCCTGGCCGCCCGCGGCATCCCGATCACGGCGCTCCGCGACACCCTCCGCCGCGAGAACCGCAACGTCAAGGCGGGAGGCCTCGAGGAGGGCAAGCGCCGGTACGTCGTCCGCACCGTCGGCCAGTACGCGACGACGGAGGACGTGGAATCGACACTGCTCGGCTACGACGACGGCGCGCCGGTCTACGTCCGCGACGTGGCGTCGGTGGCCCTCGGCTACAAGGACCGGACGATCTCCGTCAACCAGCAGGGGATCCCCACCGTCGTCTTCGGCATCCTCCGCAAGACCGGCGCGAACACCGTCGAGGTGATGAAGGAGGTCCGCGGCGTCGTCGACTGGGTGAACGGGCAG
>JBDLIY010000213.1:0-6936 GCA_039714635.1 Planctomycetota bacterium | reverse complement strand
ACCTGGTCGAGCGCTTCGCGGGCACTCGCAGGGCGACCTCTCACCGTGACGTCCCCGCTCTTCAGGACGTTCACGACGACCCTCCGCCCGGACGGCGGCCTCTCACGGAGCAGAGGGTGCTCGCCGGGCGGTTCCGGCGATGGCAGGATCAGGGGATCGATCCAGGCCCAGGAGCTCAGTGGCAGAACATGGAGGTTCGGATCGCCCTCCCCCGCCCGGACGGCGCGGAGCACTTCGCGGTAGGTGACGCCTTCGCCGACCTGGAGGAACACGATCGCCGTCTCGCGGCCGTAGCGGTTCCTCCAGCGGGCCCGCAGCCGCTCCACCAGATCGTCCGGGGGCTCTCCCGAGGCATCGAGCACGACATCCCCGGTCCACCGCGGCCCCGACAAGTCGACAGTGACCGGGGGCCCCCACCGAAGCCTCGTCGCCGCTCCGGCCCGCGTGATCCGCAGGTCGGTGACGGCGTCCGGCCCCAACCCGGCGGAGAGGTCCGAGGGCGCGATCGCCCGGCCGAATCTCATCGCTTCCGACTCGCCGTCGGCCAGAACGGAGAGGGGCAGCGCCCCGATGCGCCCGTCTTCGAGCCGGCCCGCGAGATACGCACGGGGAAACAGCGCGAGACAGTCCCCCCGGAGGCCGACCAGCGCGTGGTGCCAGGGCGCGTCGGCCTCGACGGCCACCGCGACCGCGGGCCGTTCGTAGAACTCCCGTGGCGGCGGGCCGCCGAGCTTCTCCTTCGCCCGGTCGAACAGCGGGGAGTCCGGCTCCGTCCCGAGGCCGGCGGGCCAGGGGATCCGGTCGAAGTCGCCGAGGAGACGAACACGCGGCCCTCCGTCCGCCGGCTCGTAGGACAGGCGCACCTCCACCTTCCCGTCCTTCACGAGCACGAGCGCCCGCCAGGGCTCCGCGTCCCAGGCCGGGCAGGCCGCGACGCCCAGCGGCGGCAGGTCCACGTCGAGAAGTCCCGTCGCGGGGATCGGGGGCGGGGCGGGGAAGAGCAGGAGAGTGCCGACGACGGCCAGCCCGAGCAGTAGCACGGACAGGACCAGGATGTTCCGTCGCCGAGAACCTGGAGCCATGCATCGCCTCCGATCGGCACCATTCCACGTGCCCGTCTTCCGGAAGGAGGCTAAAATACCCTTCGGGGAGTCCGCATTCGCCCGAAAAGGGAGACCCGTGATGTTCTCACGCATCGTCGCGCTCGCCGTTCTCGTCCTGCTCCTCGCCGGCGTCGCCGCCGCCGACACGCTCTACCTCAAGAACGGCCGGAAGTTCGACGGCCGCGTCGTCTCCGAGACGGCGACGAAGGTCGTTTTCGAGATCCGTGGGATCGGCTCGCAGACCTTCTCGAAGGAGGACGTCGACCGGATCGAGAAGGGCGCGTCCATCTTCGACGAGTACGACGAGCGCATCGCGAAGACGGACGCCGAGGACCCGGCGGCGCAGTTCGCCCTCGGGAAATGGTGCATGGAGAACGGCCTCCGCAAGGAGGGGCGGAAGGCGTTCAAGACGGTCATCAAGCTCACGCCCGACCACAAGGAGGCGAGGACCGCGCTCGGATACATCCGCGGGGACGGCCGGTGGATGACGACGAAGGACTTCCGGAAGTACCAGGCGAAGCGGAAGGCGGAGCTGGAGAAGGTCCTCGGGACCCTCAAGCTCGGCCGCAAACACAAGAACGCCGACGACGTCGTCTGCTTCCGTCCGCCGCGTGGCTGGAAGAAGGGCGACTCGCCGGACGGCCTCGGGACCTGCTTCACCGGCCCGGAACTTCACGGCGTGACTCTGGTCGTCGGCTACGAGGTCGCGTGTCCGGCGGACCTCGACCTCTTCAGGAAGGGCGTGCGGAAGGAGCTCGAGTCGGACGAACTCGACCTCGAGATCGTGAAGGAGAGCGCGCTCTCCGACCTCGGGGGCCAGGCGACGAAGGCGAGCGTCGTCCGCTACGGCGACCCGGAGGCGCGCGCGGAGCGGACGGACATCTTCTTCGAGCGCGACGAGGACATGGTCCACGTCTGGTTCGTCTGCCCCGCGGAGGACGCGACCGCGCTGTCCGGGCTCTTCTCGGAGATCCGGTCCTCGTTCACCTGCAGCGACGTCGAGAGCATGCTGAAGGCGGGCGAGATCCGCTTCGAGTTGCCGGACACCGACTGGCAGCACGGCTGGGGCGTCCTCGCGGAACTCATGGAGTTCTCGGCGCCCGACATCGGCGGGAAGACCCGGATCATCGGCCACGACGCCAACCCGACGTTCATCATGGTGGGTTCCGAATCCGGCCGGGGGAGTGCTTCGGAAATCGCGCGCGAGTTCATGAAGCGCGTGTTCACGATGGATGCCGACGCCCGCCTGGTCCCGGACCATTCGAAGGAGTGGACCCGCAAGATCGCCGGCGTCTCCGTGACCGTCGTCCCGTTCGCCGGCACCTGGGTGGGCTCGATGCCGGTGGACGGCTACGTCTGCGCCTTCGCGAAGGGCCGGCGCGTCTACTACGTGCTGGCGATGAACCTCCTCGGGAGCATGAGCCGGAAGTACCTGAAGAAGGACCTGAACACCTTCCTCGACAGCCTGAAGATCGGCTGACGCGGTTTACAGCGGCGTCTGGACCCGTAGAATCGGGGAGTCCCCGTCTCCCCGGAGGTTCTCATGACCCGCCGACCGGTCCTTCTTCTCGCCGCTCTCCTCGTCGTCCTCGTCCTGGGAACCGTTCCCGCGTTCGCGGACAAGATCTACTTCAAGAACGGCAGCTCCTTCGAGGGCAAGCTCATCCGCGAGACGTCCACGCACTACATCTTCAAGGTGAAGGGCATGGGCGAGCAGAAGTTCAAGAAGTCCGAGGTGCTGAAGGTCGAGAAGGGCGAGAGCGCCTTCGACGTCTACGAGAAGCGCCGGAAGGCGCTGGCCGACGACGACGCGAAGGGCTGGTACGAACTCGGCGTCTGGTGCAAGGAGCAGAGCCTTCGCAAGGAGGCGAAGCAGTGCTTCCGGACGGTGCTGAAGGCGGACGACGACCACGCGGGGGCCCGGCAGGCGCTGGGCTTCGTTCGCTACCACGGCGATTGGCTGACGGCGAAGAAGTACAAGAAGGTCGCGGCGGAGACGGAGGCGAAGGAGTCGGAGATCATCTCCGGGCTGAAGCTCGGCAAGGAGCCGGTCCAGGACGCGGCGCTCCGGTACATGATCATCGGCCCCGCGGAGTGGACGGCGGAGAAGAAGGACGGGGAGGGCGTCGAGTTCACCGGGCCCGAACTGGGCGGCGTCAAAGTCGAGATCGAGCTCGAGATCGACGCGGGGGACGGGGAGCCCGGTGAGTTGGTCAAGGAGCTGGTGAAGGAGCTCGGCGAGGAGAACGACGGCGTCCTACAGAAGGGCGACCCGAAGGACTGCACGCTCTGCGGGAAGCCGGCGAAGCTGGTCGTCACCGGCTGGACGGCGGAGGACATCCAGCCCTGGAAGGTCGACGTCGAGCGGCGGGACATCTTCATGGTCTCGGCCCAGGGCGTCTTCCATCTCCGGATCCTGTGCGCAGCCGGCTACTACGAGCGCATGGCGGGCACCCTCGACAAGGTCATCGCGTCGGTGAAGATCCTCGACAAGGCGATGGACCTGGTGAGCGAGAAGCACGCCTTCGGCATATCGTTCCCCGACGACAGCTACGAGAAGGGGACGTTCCTGCCGCTGCGCCTCAAAACCCCGGATGGGAAACAGGTCGCGATCGGCCTGACGCGGGAGGCGGAGACGATCCGCGTGAAGGAGCGGGCCACGCTGTTCATCGTCTCGGCGACGGAGAAGGCGGAAGGCACGACGCTCGACTCGCTGCAGGCGGAGGTGAAGAACCTCTTCAACATCCCCCAGATGTTCCAGCCGACGGGGACGGTGGAGTCGTTGAAGCTCGACGGCAAGGACGCGAAGTCGGGCGAGTTCTCAATGGCGAACGGCCAGTTCGCGTTCGGCCACTGGGCGGTCGCGATCCACGGCGACCGGGCCTACACGATCATGTACATCAGCATGCTGGGGGGAGGTCTCGGCCGGACCTACCTGAAGAAGGACTGGGTGAAGTTCCTGGACGGCTTCCGCTTCATGTAGACGGAACACCGCTGACAGGCGTTCCTTTTCCGCTCAGCGATGTTTCACTTCACCGGCAGCGCCCTCGTCAGGCGTTCCGCCAGCTCGCGCGCCGTCTTCCCCTCGACCTCCACTCGGAGCAGACGCATGTCCTTCGCGTCGAAGACCGAGAGGACGGCCGTCAGCCGCGGCTCCTCCGCGAGCATCACGACGCGGGCGAGCCCCGTCTCCGGGCCCGGTGGCTCGTCGGGGACCTGGACCACGTAGTCTTTCTCGATCAGGGCCTCACCGACCGCCTCGTAGACCGAGTCGCGGGCCGCCTCCGACACCGTCTCGGGATCGGCCTCCTCCACCGTGAGCACCAGCATCGGCGGCCGGCGGGCGTCGAAGTCGGGATGCACGAAGGCGTCGTACGGAGCCCGACGGACACAACCGGACGTCAGGAGGAGGACCAGGCAGAGGGGGATGGCGGACCTCATTCCTTCCTCTTCAGCTCCTCGAGCAGTTCCCGGAGCTCCCGCAGGCGCTTGCTGAGATCGTCGATCTCCTTCTTCACCTCTTCCATCTTCGCGTCGTCCGGCTTCTTCGCGTTCTTCTTCGGGCGATCCGGCGAGACGAGCTTCCCCTCGAGCTTCGCGAGCCACGCCCGGCAAAGCTCGGGGACGCTGCCGTCGAGCCACGCCTCCGGGTGCTCCTCGAGGCAGAGGAGGAAGGTCGTCTTCGCCTCCTCCTTCCGCCCGAGGTGGAAGAAACCCTCCCCCACCCGGGCCGTCGCCGCGGCCGCGTAGTTCTCGTCGGGTGAGCGGCGCAGGCGGCCGAAGACGGCCACGCCCTCCTCCCACCGTCCGAGGTTGTAGTAGCACCGCCCGACGTGGAGCGAGTCGCGCAGCACTCCCTTCCCGTGGCGTTCGACCTCGACGCGGCAGGCCGCCTCGAGGCCCTGCTCCTTCACGCGCGTGAACCAGTCCGGCTCCGCCGCGAGGGCGGCCGTCGCGAGACCGACCATCGCAAGCAGGGCGACGGCCAGCACCGTGAACTTCATCCGGCGACGCATCGCATCACCTCCGGTAGAGGGCGAAGTCGCCCTCCTTCTCCGCGACCACCATGACGGCGCCGGAGATCCCCCGCCCCTCGAACACGCCGCGCGCGTCCGTGAAGCCCTGGGCCTTGATCTCCTTGCCGTCGGCGATCTTGATGAAGACGTCCTTCACCGGCTTCCCGGTCGCCCGGTGCTCGGCGTAGACGCGGACGCGGTTCCCGACGACCTGCACCGCCATCGAGAGGTCGGAGACGATGACGATGCTCGACGTCACGATCGACCCCGCGCGGGCGACCACGAGGTAGACGCCCTTCTTCTCGATCGAGAGCGGGATCTCCTCGCGGTTCCACCGGTAGTCCACGCCGTCCTTCCACGTCTTCTCGACGCGGCTCTCCGTGGAGATCCCGGTCAGGTCGATCCGGTTCGCGGCGCGCAGGTCCTTCTGCACCGCGATGAGGAGCATCAGGTCGACCTCGTAGATCCTCAGGTCGAGGGAGGTCAGGTTCTTGCGCTCCACCGGCAGCTTGACGGTCTCCCCGACGCCGAACGTGGCGGTCTCCGGGATCTTCAGGTCCTTTTTCGTCAGGAACGCCAGGGCGTCCCGCGCGTCCTCGAAGTGGCCGTCGACCTTGTCGTAGAGCTGCACGGCCTTCGCCAGCTCACCCTTCAGGTGGTGGATCTTCGCGAAGAGGTACCGGACGTGCGGCCGGTACGGGCTCTCCGAGAGCTTCCGGCTCCCCGACTTCGTCGGGAACTTGCGCGTGAGGATCTCGTTGCCCGCCGCGAAGACGTCGTCGTACTGCCCGGCGTTGAAGTAAGACTCCGCCAGGTAGAAATACACGTCGTCGAGATGCGCGGACTTCTGGAAGCGCCGGATGAACTTCTGCGCCTCCGCCACCGCGCCGCGGTCGTCCTCCATGCGCGAGAGCACGGTGACCATCATCCGGTTCGCCTCGTCCGAGAACGTGCTGGAGGGGTTGTGGCCGAGGAAGGCGCGGAAGCGGTCGAGCGCCTCCGGCAGCATCAGCCCCGTCGCGATCCGTCCGCTCGGGTCCGGCCCCACGGGCGCGTCCTTCGACTTCAGCTCGAGGTAGCGAAGCGGGATGCGGTAGGTCTCGGCGATCACCGGGTTGAGATCCGGGTAGGCCTTCACGAGCCGCTCCGTCTTCGACTGGGCCTCGTACTTCTGCCCGATGCCGCGGAACATCTCCGGCACGGTCAGCTCCAGCGAGAAGTGCTCGCCGATGACGCCCTTCATGAGGACGAGGGCGCGCTCGAACTCGCCGATCTCCTGGTAGGCGATCGCGAGCTTCCCACGCTCCTCGCGGGTCTTCGGGCCGCGCCGCGGGTTGATCTCCTGCAGCTTCTCGTAGGCCTCGACCGCGCGACGGTGGTCACCGAGGACGAAGTTCATGCGCATCAGCATCGCGCGGCACTCCTCCTGAGGGGGACAAACCTCGATCCACGCGTCACCGATTCGAATCGCGACATGGCCCTCGAGGGGCTCCAGTCGGTCGGCGGCAAGGCGCTGTCGGCGGGCGGCACGTTGTTGCGCGGCGCGAGCGCGCTGGTGGCCTGGGCCGTGCTGGCTCCCTACCTGGAGACGCGGGCCCAGCAGGTGATCGGCGCGCCCAGCTTCCAGATCTTCCTGCCCTGGTCGTGGATTGCGCCCGGCGGCCGCTGGTCGCTGGGCCGACACCGAAGAGCCGTTCGGCGGGCAGCGGGTGCAGGAGCTCCAGCTCGCGACCGGGCTCGACCACACGGAGCCCGTCGGGCTTGGCCAGATCGCTCGCGATCTTCGCCACCATCTTGACGGCAGCGATGCCCACGGA
>JBDLIY010000212.1:0-6966 GCA_039714635.1 Planctomycetota bacterium | reverse complement strand
CCGGCAGAGGAAGTGAGCCGGAACCGCTTCCTCGAGGGCTACCGGCGGGAGCCCCTCGCGCCCCCGCCGCCGGCCACGAAGGAGAACTGGCTGGCGGCGGGGGCGAACGCCGTCGCGGCGGTCCTCGCGCTGCTCTCGTTCCCCGTCACCCACCTCGTGGGAGTCTTCGGCGCGCTCTACGGCGCCGGTCTCGTCTTCGGCACGTTCCTCGTGCGGCCGGCGGAGCGGCGCGGGCGCATCTACGGCCTCCTGATGCTTCCGCTCGTGCTGCAGGCCGCCGTCTACATTCTCTACTGGTACCCGCTCGCCTCGACGGCCCTCGGAGGGGACGGGGGGACGTTCGAGTCGCAGACGCAGCGCGCCGCGTTCCAGGCGGCGACGGCGGCGCTCGTCCTGGGCTGGGTGCCGGCCGTGATGCTGCGGTCGCAGGCTCGGCAGGGCACGGTCCTCACGATCGTGCAGATTGGCGGCCCGGTGGTCGCGGTGGTCTTCTACCAGCTCAACCGGCTGTCGATCTGAGGAGCGGGATCCGGACGGGATAGGATGGAAACGTATGGCCGCAACGGGGAGAGAACCGTGAGCCGATGTTTCTGGATCGTCCTGGTGGTCGCCGCCTCGTTCTTCGCCGCCTGCGGCGGGTCGGACGAAGAGCGCATCCGAAGCCGGGTCCGCGGCTACTTCGAGGCCCTGCGCGAGGGCGACCGGGAAGAGATCTGGGACCACTGGTCGCGGCACCGGAAGAACCTCCTCTCGGAACTCCGCCTCTACCTCTCCGCCCCGAGGCCCGTGGAGCCCTGCTGGTTCTTCGAGTTCGCCCGGGAGGCCCGACCGGACATCACGCCGGAGGTCGCGTCCGGCATGGAGGACCGCGAGTTCTACCTCTGGCTCCGCGCCGAAGACGAGGGCTTCGAGCCGCCCCCCCTGTCGGAGGACGCCGTCGTCACGATCACGGACGACACCGCCGAGATTCGCGACCACGACGCGAAGACGGTCGTCTACCTGCGCCGGGAGTCGGGCGCGTGGAAGGTCGACTGGATCGCGGCCGGGGAGGACTACGAGGGCGTGATCGAACTCGAGACCGGGCCGGGCGGCCTCGAGTACAGCATGCTGAGCGTGGTGCAGGACCTCAGCCGGCGCTTCTGGTACCGCGTTCCCCTGCCGACGCTGCCGGGCTCGGTCGAGTTGCCCGAGGACGGGAGCGAACCGTTCCGGGTCCGGATCGCCGTCGAGACGGACGGCCGGCTCCTCGTCCGGGAGGAGCCCATCGCGGCGGACGCCCTGATCGAGAAGCTCCTGATCTTCGCGGAGCGGGAACGCGACATGGAGCATCCGCTCCAGCCGTCTCGCGTGCAGGCTCTCCTCGCCGTCCACCGCGAGGCGAAGTGGAGCGACGCGCTGGTGGCGCTGAACTGCGTGTCCGATTTCGACGTGCGCATCCGGAACGTCGCTCTCCTCACGCGGGAGGAGAGCGCGTACCGGCGGTGGGCGGTGGCCGCCGACGTGATGCGCTACCTGCCGAAGCACCGGTGGCCGGCTCCGGCATTCCGGCTGTCGATCGGCGGCGGGCCCGCCACGGACGAACGACTCTCCGGCCTGATCGCCGCGCTGCGGGCCCGGAAGGAGCCGCTCCCGGAATCCGGTGTCACGGTGGCCCTCCGGCCCGACGCTTCGTCCGAGGCCGCGCTCCGGGTCCTCGTGGCGGTCGCGGCCGCGGGAGTGCAGTGGATCCACCCCGTGGCCGACGGAACCCTCACCCGTGAGTGGACGCTCGACGGAGAGCCGCTGGAGCCGGGGCCGAAAGAGGAGATCGGGAAGCTCGGCCCGATCGACGTGAAGCTGGTGTTCCTCCCCGGCCGGTGAGGGCCTACTCCTCGGCCAGCCCGTCCAGTTCGTCCTCCAGGTTCCCGGACTCGAGCCGGAGCAGCCAGCCCTCGCCGTAGGGGTCCTGCACCGCCTTCGCGGCGTCGTACGTGAGATCCGCGTTCACCTCGATCACCGTGCCGGAGACCGGCGTCCAGAGCACGTGCGACCGGCCGTCCGCCGACTCCAGCTTCAGGCATGCGCTGCCCTGCTCCAGGAAGTCGCCCGTCTGGGGCAGCTCCAGGTCCTCCGGCGTGCCGACCGTGGCCGCGAAGTCACTGTCGGATACCGAGACGGGAACGTTCCTTCCAAACCCCCGGAAGCCGCAGGGCACGGTCGATCGCCCCGCCCCGCCGCGAGGTCCGCCAGGCCGAATGACGGTGTTCCTCCCGGGTTCGGTCGACCTCGAAATCCCAGAAATTCCAGAACTCCCGCATCCCCTCCCCCCGGAGCGTCCCGGTATACTCCGGGTGTGACCGGAAACCCCCGGAGGTGGCGATTCGCTGGGTGAGCGCATTCATCGTCGCGGGGGCGGGCTCGGCCATCCTCGGCAGCGTCTTCGCTCTCGACGCCATGGCCTCCGCCCTGCTGCTCATCGGGATCCTCGTCCTCGTCGCTCTCGTCGTCTCCGTCCTCCGCCCCCGACCGGCACCTCCGCCTCCCGCCGCCGAGCCGGACCTCCACCCCCGACTCGGCGAGATGATCCTGAAGGAGAACCTCACGTTGCTGGGCCGCCTCGCCAGCGGCGTCGCGCACGAGTTCGGCAATCCGCTGACCACGATCTCCTCCACCGCCCAGCTTCTGCGACGGCGCCGCGCCGAAGACGAGTTCGTCACGGAGAAGGTCCGGGTGATCGAGGCGCACGTCCAACGGCTCTCCCGCCTCTCCCGACAACTCGTCGACATGGCGTTTCCCCGGCGGCCGGAAGTCACCGTGTTCGATCCGCATCCGGCCATCCGGGACACCCTCCAGGTCGCCCGCCTCGACCGGAGGCTCCGAAACATGGAGATCGACGTGGCGACCGCGGAGCCGGACCTCCGGGTGAGGTCGGACGAGGGCGCGCTCCACATGATCCTTGCGAACCTCCTCTTCAACGCGGCCGACGCGATGGGAGGTGAGGGAACGATCACCGTCACGACCGGGAGGAGCGAGCTGGGCGCCGAGATCCGCGTCGTCGACCGGGGGCCGGGCATCCCGGAGGAGATCCGGTCCAGGATCTTCGCGCCGTTCTTCACCACCAAGGAGGCCGGGGAGGGAACGGGGATCGGCCTGCCGGTCAGCTGCCGGCTGGCCCGGGCGGTCGGCGGGGAACTGAACCTGGAGCGGTCCGACGCGGGCGGCTCGACCTTCCTGCTCCTCCTGGACACACCGGAACCCGCGGAGACGCCATGAGCTACCGCATCCTGATCATCGACGACGAGCCCGACTTCCTCGCCTCCCTCCAGACGCTCTTCACGGACGAAGGGTACGAGTGCGTCACCGCCGCGAACGGGACGGTGGGGCTTCGGCTCGCGCTCTCGGAGCGCGTGGACCTCGTCATCACCGATCTCAAGATGCCGGGAATGGACGGGATCCAGGTGCTCGAAGCGATCCGCCGCGAGGACACGGGCCTGCCGGTGATCCTCCTCACGGCCCACGGCTCCGTGGACACCGCGGTCCGGGCCCTCAAGTTCGGCGCCGTCGACTACCTGCCGAAGCCGTTCGACTTCGAGATCCTCGAGGCGCGCATCCGGGAGATCCTGAGAGGGGTCGAGGTCAATCGCGAGCTGCGCATCCTGAAGCAGCAGTGCATGAGCGGGACCTGCGCGGAGTGCACGGTCGCGGTGGGCGAGTCCATCCCCTGGAAGCGGGTGCTCCGGCAGGTCGACCAGGCGTCCCGCGGCGACGCGCCGGTCCTGATCCTCGGCGAGTCCGGGACGGGCAAGGACGTGGCGGCGCGCCTGATCCACCGCCTGTCGCCCCGCGTCGAGCACCCGTTCGTGGCCGTGAACGCCGGAGCGATCCCCGACCACCTGGTGGAAGCCGAGCTCTTCGGCGTCCGCCGGGGCGCCTTCACGGGGGCGACCGAGGACCGGGACGGGCTGATCCGCACCGCCGGCCGGGGAACGCTCTTCCTCGACGAGGTGGCGGAGTTGCCGCCCGCCACGCAGGTCAAGCTGCTCCACGTCCTCGACGGCGCCGAGGCGCGGGCCGTCGGCTCCGACGAGTCCTACCGCGCCGGATGCCGGTTCCTCGCCGCGACGAACCAGGACCTCAAGCGGCTCCTCGAGGAAGGACGGTTCCGGGAGGACCTCTACTACCGGCTGACGGTCTTCGAGATCGCGATCCCCCCCCTCCGCGAGCGGCCGGAGGACGTGGCCCTGCTGGCGGCCCACTTCCTCCGCTGCCACGCGAAGCGGCTCGGCCAGCCGCTCCGCACGCTGTCCCCCGAGACCCTGACGGTCCTCAGCTCGGCCCGGTGGCCCGGAAACGTCCGCCAGCTGGAGAACGTCGTGCGCCGGACGCTGATGGTCACCGGAGACTCGAGGATCCGGCCGGACCACCTGCCTCCGGACCTCCAGCCGGGCCCGGGGCCGGACCTCGGGCCAGACACGCCGGGCGGCGCCTGCGTGGGGTTGAAGGACGCCGTCCGGGGATTCGAGAGGAACTACGTCGCCTGCGCCCTCGAAGAGGCGAACGGGGACCGGTCGCTCGCCGCCGAGCGGCTCGGCATCAGCCGGGCGAGTCTGTACGAGAAGGTCAAGCGCTTCGGCCTGTAGCCCGACCCACTCCCGGATTCCGGAATGCTGGAAACGGAGGGGGGCGGGAATCCAGGCTCGTGGAATCCGGGCGTGGAATCCCACGCAGACACACGACTTACGCGCGGCACGGCCCTTGCGATTTCCGTGACCCATGGGTTCGGGCTCGCCGGACGATCGACCGCTGCTGCTCCTGATCGAGAGTGACCCCGCCGTTCGCGGGGTCCTCGAAGCCGCCGGGCGGGATCGCTTCCGCTTCCACTTCGCCGAGAGCCTCTCCGATCGGATCCTCGCCCGGAGATGGGGCGAGGCCGTCGAACGACCCCGCATCGCGCTGATCGAGATCCGGGACACGCGAGCCGCGGCGCTCGCGAGACTGTCGCGGTTCCGCGGGTCGAACCCCGGGATGAGCATCGTCCTGTCCGTCTGCTACGACGGCGACTACCAGCTTGCCGCGGACCGCCTCCGGGACCTGTCCGAGCGCGTCGTGTTCCGGCCGTTCGAGGCGGAACCCGTCATCGTGACGCTCAGGGGACTCGCTCCTCCGGAGGCGAACGAAGTCACGGGAGGAAGGAACGGATGGCCGAGATGACGCGAACCGGAGGGCTTCGCCTGCTCAGGGAGGACGTCACGCTGGTCGACGTCGACGCGCTCGTGTTCTACGCGCGCCACGACCTCGTCCTGGGCTCGGGTTTCGGGAATGCGATCTCTTCGCGGGGGGGGCAGGAGATCCAGAGGGAACTGGACGATCTGGCGCCGGTCGAGACCTGCGACGTCGTCGTGAGCGGGGCCGGAGAGCTCACGGCGAACCACATCCTGCACGCGGTCGGACCCCGGTTCCAGGAGGAGGACACCGACGCGAAGCTCCGGAAGACGATCCGGAGCGTCCTCGAAACGGCGAACGGGAAGGGCCTCAAATCCCTCGCCCTCCCGCCGATGGGCGCCGGCTACTACGGGATCCCGCTTCCCGACTGCGCGAAGGCGATGGTCGAGGAGATCCGGGCCCATCTCTCGGGCGCGACCTCCCTCGAGGACGTCGTCATCTGCGCCGGGGATCGGCGGGAACAGGAGCCGTTCGAGGCCCTCCTGGGAAAGGGAGAGTGACATGGACCTGCACACGATCCAGCTGATCCACTACGCGGCCCTCGGCGTGATGATCCTCGTCTACGCGCTCCGCATCGCGTGGTTCCTCCGGTTCCCCGCCGGGAAGGAGCGGCAGCCGCCGACCGGCGTCGGGAGCGTCCCGAACCGCCGGGGCATCCTGTACTCGTGGTTCATCGTCGCGAACCCGACGGGCATGGAGAGCTACCGGAAGCACCGGTTCGTCTACGCGCAGTTCGTGGTCTTCCACGCCGGCGTCGTGGCGGCGATCACGATGTCGTTCGTGATCGCGGACGCCCCGGCGCTGATGGACTCCGCGGTCGTCGTCGGGCTCTTCCGGATCACGATCTGGGGAGCGTGCGCGGTGGGCGTGATGCGGATCATCCGGCGCGTGGGCAGCCCGTACCTGCGCGCGATCAGCTCGCCGGACGACTACTTCTCCGTCGTCCTCCTCACCGTCTGGTTCGCGGTGGCCGCGCTCGCGGCGCCCCACGGAGCGGCGGCGAAGCAGGCGGCCGGAGAGGGCCTCCTGATCACGTACTACGCGGTGCAGACCTTCTTCCTGCTCTACGTGCCCTTCAGCAAGATCTCGCACTACCTGTACTACCCGTTCACCCGGTACTACCTCGGCAAGTCCCTCGGACGACGCGGGGTCTACCCCTCCACCAGAACCCAGGCCTGAGATGGAGCCCACAGACATGGAAACCAAGGCGACCGGGACGATCAACGGCCGCTCGCACAAGGCGCAGAAGGTCCTCGACCGGTACCGGAAGAAGCTCTCCCGGCAGGTGGTCGGGTCCCTCGTCTCCTGCGTCCACTGCGGGAACTGCACGGACTCCTGCCACTACGTCCTGGCGAACCCCGGCGATCCGACCTACGCCCCCGCCTACAAGGCGGACCGGATCCGCCGACTCTTCAAGGCGCACTTCGACTGGACCGGTCGCGTGTTCCCCTGGTGGGTCAAGGGCGGCAGCGTCTTCACCGACGAGGAGCTGGAGGATCTCAAGGACACGGTGTTCGGCAAGTGCACGAACTGCCGCCGGTGCACGCTGAACTGCCCGATGGGCGTCGACCTCGCGACCTTCAACCGGATGGCCCGCGGCCTCCTCGTGTCCGTCGGCGTCATGCCCGAGGGCGTGGCCGTGGTCAGCAAGGACCAGTGGGAACTCGGGAACCAGATGGGAGTCCTCCAGGAGGACTACATCGACACCCTCGAATGGATGTCCGAGGAGGTCTCCGAGGAGCTGGACGACCCGACGGCCGTCAT
>JBDLIY010000211.1:0-6969 GCA_039714635.1 Planctomycetota bacterium | reverse complement strand
GCCGAATTCCGCAGAGAACAGAGCGATACAATTAACTAAATATGCACAAGTTACGATGAACCGAACGCGGACGCTGGGCGGTCTCGATTCGGTTTTGAAAACCACTGACCTTCACGGGTCCGGGGGTTCGAATCCCTCTCCCTCCGCCACTGATTCCCGCGGCGGACAGGCCGATCCACCCATCACCCGCCCCGCTCGTCACGGACATCGTCCACCTGAGGGAGAGGGATTCGGACGGGTGCGGTCGCGGTGCCCGCCGAAGGCGAGCGCCGCGAGACGAAGCGTGCGGTGCACGGTTCGTCAGCACCACGGGTCTGGCTCCAGCCGTTGCGGGGTGCCCGGAGCGAAGCGAAGGGCGGGCCCCCGCTACGGATGGTCCAGACTCGAATCCCTCTCCCTCCGCCACTTCCCCCCTCGCCTGAGAGCCCTGGTCTTACGTAGCCTTCAGGCCGAGCCCCCCCCCATCCGGCCTCAGTCCGAACACCGACCGTTCGCGACCATCTGATACCGTGCACGGTGCTCTCAATCGTATGCGGTTTCGTATGCGGTTTCGTATGCGGACTCGTATGCACACCCTCAGGTGATCCGTGTCCACCGATGCGCACGGATTGCGCACCTCGGCCCCGATCGCGCAGGATCTGCGCGGACATCCGGCCCTCCCCGCTCGAAATCCCGGTGGCACGGTCTTTGTTCTTCCTCACCCGGAACCTGAAACGAGGAGACACGCGATGAACAAGACCGCCATGATCCTGACCTTCTCCCTGGTCCTCGCCTGGGCGGGCGCCGCCGCGCTCGCCGGCCGTGGAAACGAGAGCCGCCGGGGAGAAGGCCGGAACCGGAATGCCGCCCCCGATTGCGTTCGCGAGGAAGCCGGGGCCGACACCGATGAAGCCCGTCCCGGCTGTGAGTCCTGCGGCCCGAGGGACGCGAAGGGCAGGCAGGCGCGAAAGAAGAGAGCGGGTCGGAGGAGCCAGGCGAAGCGAAGTTCCTCCCGAGGGTGCTCCTGCGAGTCTGACGGTGACCGCGGCCGGAGCCGGTGCGCGGACCGGAGCCGGGGCTACGGTCAGGGCCGAGGTCGAGGCCAGTGCGAAGGCCGGGGTCAGAGTCAGAGCCGGCGTCGCGGTCCGTGCGCGGACCGGGGTCGGGGCCAGAGCCGGGGAATGGGCCGGGACCAGGGGCACGGTGACGGCCAGGGCCGTGGAATGGGCCGTGGAATGGGTCGGGGCGACGGTCAGGGCAGGGGCCAGGGCCGGAGCAGGGGTCAAGGTCGTGGAATGGGCCGGGGCCAGGGCAACGGCCAGGGCCGTGGTATGAGCAATGGTCGAGGCCGGATGCAGAGTGGTGACGGCTCCTGCCTCGTGAGCACTGATTCGCCCGCGGCGAAGCCCGCCTCGAAGGAGTACCTCGCTCGCCTCCAGGCCACGCTGGAGGAGGAACTCTACGCACGCGACTACTACCGGGCGGCCTTCGACGCGCTCGATGGCTACCGACGCTTCGGGAACCTGTCCCGGGCCGAGCAGAACCACGCCGACGCGATCCAGAAGGCGATCGTCCGCCTGGGTGGAAAACCGGTGAACCGGCAGACGAGGAAGATCGCCGTCCCCGACACGGTCGAGGCGGCCGACTCCGAGTGCGAGGCGGTGGAGAAGAAGGTCATCGAGATCTACGCGGGACTCATCGCGGACTGCCCCGATGAGATCGTGAAGAAGAGCCTCGAGCGGATCCAGGAGGCGAACCGCCGGCACCTGGCCGCGGTCACCCGCTGAATCCTCCTCCGCAGATCGTGGCCCCGGGCTCTTCGCAGGCCCGGGGTCACGCCCTTACAATCCTCCCGTGACCCGAAGAACAGCCCTCCTCCTGGTTGTCGGCACCGCCGCCCTCGCGGTCTCGTGGGCCTGGCTCCTCGCCGACTACCGGCGCCGCGCGACGTCACGACGCGAGTCCCACCGGCATCTTGTCGAGACCATGCTCTCGGCGGTGGACGGCGCCCTGTTCCGTGATTGTCGCGGCGGCCGGTACGACCCCGCGGAGTTGACGTCCTCGCTCGAAGCCCTCCGGGAGAAGACCGGGGCGAAGTGGCTCGCGGTCGTGGTCGAGAACGGGGGCTCTCTCGGCACCGCCGGCGTGCCGCCCGGCGCCCGAGACCCGGCGGAGCGTGTGACGAGGGAGTTCCTTCCGCCCCGCCCGCGTGGCGGCGGTCGCGGGCAGCATCGGCCCGGGGCGAACCTCGTCGCCGTCCCCGAGGTCGGACTGGAACTCGTCATGGACTATCCCCGTGATCGGCTCGACGCGGAGATCGCCGACGAGTTTCACCGGATGCTCCAGGTCGGCATCGGTGTCACCGCCGCCTGCCTGCTCGCGGCACTCCTCGTGGGCTTCCGGCTCCGGGCCGCCGCGCTTCGGGAGCGTCTTGCGGCGAGCCGCGAACAGGTGCGTGCCCTGAACTACCTTGCACGGCTGGGCGCGGGTCTGGTCCACGAGACGAAGAACCCACTCGGCGTCGTGCGCGGCTTCGCAGAGCGGATGGACACGACCGATCTTCCCGAGCCGGAGCGAAGCAAGGCCGTCCGGGCCATCCTGTCCGAGACCGACCGGGCCGTGACGAGGCTCGACGAGTTCCTGCTTCTGAGTCGCCCCTCCGAACTCCGGAAGACCGAATTTCCCCTCGACGATCTGCTGGCGGAACTGGCGGAACTGCTCGGCCCGGACCTGGACACCCGGGTCGCGACTTTCGATCACGATGGCGTGTCCGGCGTCGTGTCCGCGGACCGGGAGCAGATCCGGCGGCTCCTGCTGAACCTGCTCCTCAACTCCGTGGCCTCCCTGGATCCCGGCGGGAAGATCGAGGCCCGGACCGAGACGACGCGCACCGGCCTGCGCCTGATCGTTGCGGACAACGGGAGCGGCGTCCCTCCCGGGTTGCGCGAGACCCTCTTCGAGCCCTACGTGTCCGGGCGACCGGGGGGCACGGGGCTCGGGCTCTCGATCGCGCGGCGGATCGCCCTGGATCACGGCTTTCGCCTCGAGTACGAACCGCGAGACGGAGGCGGCAGCCGGTTCCGATTGGAGATCCCCGAGTCATGAACGCGGCCCTCCAGTCCGTCCTGATCGTCGATGACGACGCCGCCCACCGCGGGATGCTCGCCACCGTGCTGGGCGACCTCGTATCCGGTGTCCACGCGGTGGCGAGCGGAGAGGATGCCGTCGACTTCCTCGGGCAGCGTTCCGTCGATCTCGTCATCCTCGACATGCGGATGCCCGGCTGGTCGGGGTTGGAGACGCTTCGGGCGATGGCCGAGCGGGGAATCAATGTCCCCACCGTCGTCCTCACCGCCCACGCCGACGTGGACGACGCGGTGACGGCGATGAAGCTCGGAGCCGTGGACTACCTTCGCAAGCCGGTCGAGATCGCCACGCTGACCGACCTGTTCGCCCGGCAGTTCGGCACGACAGAGTCGGACCCCGATCTTCCCCCGCAGCCCGAAGGGACGGTGTTCCACTCGCCCCTGATGCGGGAAGTCCTTGTTGAGCTTTCGCGGGCGGCGCCGAGCGGAGTTCCCGTCCTGCTCCACGGGGAGACGGGGACGGGGAAGGAGGTCCTCGCCGACCTGCTTCACCGCTGGAGCAACCGGAGCGCGGGTCCCATGGTCAGCCTCAACGTGGCGGCACTCCCCGAGAACCTCGTGGAGAGCGAGTTGTTCGGGCATGTTCGCGGTTCGTTCACCGGCGCGGACCGCGACCGGACGGGGCGGATTCGGGATGCGGAAGGCGGGACCCTTTTCCTCGACGAGATCGGTGAGATGGATCTGGCGGTTCAGCCGAAGCTGCTCCGGGTTCTGGAGAGCGGAGGCGTGACCCGGTTGGGCGAATCCCGTGAGGAAGCGGTCGACTTCCGTCTCGTGACGGCGACAAACCGCCGACTGGAGGAGGAAGTCGCCTCGGGGGGCTTCCGTGAGGATCTCTACTACCGTATCGCCGTCCTCACGATCGAGGTGCCGCCGCTCAGGGAACGTCTCGAGGATGTCCTGCCCCTCGCGCGACACTTCCTCGATTCCGCGGACACGCGGGGCAAGAGACTCTCCCGGTCCGTGGAGGCGCTTCTCCTCCGATACGACTGGCCCGGGAACATCCGTGAATTGAGAAACGCGGTGCTCCGGGCGGCGATCCTGGCCCCGGGGGATACGGTGCTACCGGAGAACCTGCCGCCGACGTTGCGTGTCGCCGTCGGCGAGGACGAGCCCGCGCCGGACCGGGGCGCGAGTCTGGCCGAGATCGAGAAGCAAGCCATCTTCGACGCCCTCGACCGCTGCGACGGCAATCGGACAAGGGCCGCGGGGCAGCTCGGCATCAGCCGCCGGAAGCTGCTCTATCGCCTGAAGGAGTATCGATCGACTTGAGCAGGACGCGGAGGCACTCCGCACAGGCGAACCCGAGCGAAGCTGGAGCGCCTCGATTCGACTACTCGGCGTCGCAGCTTCCGTCCTTCTTCTGCTCCTTCGATCCGGATCCGTCCTTCTTGCCCTTCTTCTTCTGCGAGCCGCCGCCCTCGCCGGAGCCATCGCAGCTACCGCCCTCCGTGCCGATGCTGGCGCCGGGCGGCTTGACGCCGATCGTCCCCGATCTCCCGACAATTCCGTCGGCCGATGCGCAGATCGTTCACACCCGGCGCGCATTCCGGAGGGGTTTCCCGCGGATCCGGGCGTGGTCGGCTCTCTACGACGTCCACAAGGTCCGTGCCTTCCGGAAGATCTACGGCAATCGCATCGGCGGCCGGAAGGGCGGAAGGAACGGCAGACGCGGAGGTCGTCGACAGGACGGACCGACACCAGTCGAAGCCGATTCACGCGGCTGGGGGCAACCACCCTCAGCCGCGCCTGATTTTCAGTGTCCCTCCACCTTCGCGACGATGCTGAAGTCGCCAGCTCCTGTCCCCATTCCTCTTCTTTCCGGGACAGAAGGTCGCGGCCTCAAGCGTGTCGGTCAGCGAGGCCTGAACCGAAGAAGCTGAGCAACATCCAGCAGGCCCGTGGACCTGGCCTCCGGCCGGTTTGCGTCGAACCACTTTCGGATTCGTTTCCAGGTGTCCGCGTCGCCGTCGGTGAGCGGGAGCCAGCGGCCGATCAGTTTCGCGAAGCGACCGTTCACCCACCTCCCGTCGACGGTGTCCATCGGAGCCTCCGAGCCCATCACCTTGTCGCTCAGGGTCCGGCGCAGGCGCTGGATGTCTTCCGCGGTGAACGCCGACCGGCATGTGGGGCTTCGGACTCATTTCTCTGGCGCCGCGCTCCAGTCGATGGGGATGGTGAGGTCCCCCTTCCCCGTGACTTCGATGTCCTGCCTGAGTAGCGTGCGCCCCCGCCCACCCGTCAGGTAGATGACCAGCTCGAACGTGCCCGGCCCCAGCGGCGGCAGGCACAGTCCGCCTGGTCGCTCGACATTCAGAAACGTGCCCCGCTCGTAACGGACCCGACCCCGCCGTACGGCCCGGACCCCGATGGTGGGCAGCGGTTTCGGGGCGTCGGGACCCGGATCGATCCGGATCACGGTTCCCTCGGGAAACGAGACACGGCCGAGCTCCGTCACTTCTTCGCCGAGCACGACGTCGAGGAGCACGGCCGGCGGCGTGGGATACTGCGCTTCGATGAGCAGATCGAAGCGGCCGGCGGGGAGGCCGATCAGCCGCACTTCGCCGCGTTCGAGCAGGGGACTGAGAGCGGTCCGAGGATTGGGACGGACCGGCCGACCGTCCCGATAGAGCGAGACTTTGGGGATTCCCGATTGCGAATCGACCCGGAAGCTGATGTGGGGATGCCGGAGCGAGAATCTCGCATCCTTCGCACGTCGGGCCACCTGCGGGTCGGGGTCGTCGACCAGCGCGACCACGGCGGAATCTGCGGCACGGGCCGGCGGGCCGATCCGCGCCAGGGCCAGGAGGCAGTTCTTGCGGGCGACGGCGTCGCCGTCGGAGATTACAGCGAGCAGGGCTTCGACGATCGGCTCCCCACGCCGCGCCAGGATCCGGGCCGAAAGCGAACCTCCTCTGTCGCCGAGCCTCGCGAGGAGCGGCTCCGTGGCTTGAGCGTGCTGCTCTGGCGTCGCTCCTTCCCTGGCGATCAGTTCCTCAATGTACCCTCCGATCATCCGACGATCGGACTCCGACGCCCGCCGCCACGCTTCGAGAAGAGGATCCAGGCCCTTCCTTCCCAAGCCGGCGAGGCAGAGGGCGGCGGACCGGTCACCACCACTCGCCCGCTGTTCGAGGATCGGCAGAGCTCGGTCGCCGAACTCGGCCAAGTCCTCGAGCGCCGAGGGGTAGTCCGGATGCTCCTCCACGTAGCGCGCCCACATCCAGAACCGAAGGCCCTTTCGAGCCAGAGCGTCCAGCCGCTCTTCCGGATACCGGCCGAGATCGTGTCGTTGTCCCCTCAGCAGGGACTTTCGGATCCGGACGATTCGCCAGTCGTCTCCGTGCGGAGCAGCGGCACAGTCGAAGTCGGCCGCGATCACGCCCGGAAGAACGTAGTAGAGATCCTCCTGACGCTGCGCTTCGAGAACGTGTCTTTTCGTTCGGATCGTCCCGACCACCTGCTCGATCTCGGCGGGAAGCAGCCCCTTCCGGAATCTCCGCAGGGCTTCTCGAGCCTCGCCGCGGGTCGGAGGCAGGGAGGGCGAGAACGCATCAGCCGAGGCCGCGAGGACGGCATCCCAGTCGACGACGCGATCCACGAGCGCCTCGTCTCCGAGCAGACATCCGAAGGCGAACGCCATCGCCGCCTCGTCGGGTGACCGGGGCGGATCGCTGATCCCCAGGAGATCCGTCGGACCGACCAAGTCCGGATTCACGAGGAAGATGCCGGCCGCGCCGACACCGGAGAATGCGCCGGCCGAGTGGAAGACAGGCCGACGGTCCTCCGCCGTCACGCCGAAGCGTTCTTCGATCACGATGTCGCCTTCATCCCGTGTGACCTC
>JBDLIY010000210.1:0-6980 GCA_039714635.1 Planctomycetota bacterium | reverse complement strand
CGTCGCCCCACGTGGGGCGGGTGCTCGTCGTGGACGACGGGTCGCAGGACGACACGGCGGCGCGCGCGGAGGCGGCTGGGGCGGAGGTCCTCCGTCTGGCCTGCAACCTCGGGAAGGCGACCGCCCTCCAGGCCGGGTTCGACTACGCCGTCGAGAAGGGGTACGCGGCGGTCGTCATCCTGGACGGGGACGGCCAGCACGACCCGGAGGAGATCCCGGCGCTGGCGAAGGTATGGCGCGAAGAGCGGGCGCACATCGTGGCGGGGAACCGCATGCTCGCGGCCGGGAAGCGAATGCCGCTGCCCCGACGCATGGTCAACGAGTTCACCGCGTGGCTGGGGAGCCACATCGCCGGGCAGCCGCTCCCGGACTGCCACTGCGGGTTCCGGCTCGTGGACTCCGAGGTGCTGCGCTCGTTCCGCCTGCAGACGAAACGGTTCGCGGGCGATACGGAGATGCTCATCTGGTCCGCGATCAAGTCGTTCCGCATCTCGTTCGTTCCGATCCGGTGCATCTACACCGGCGGCAAGAGCGGCATCCGACCGATCCCGGATGCGGTTCGACTGCTGGCGTTCGCGGTCCGGGCGCTCACGGAGCGCGTGCGCCTGAAGTGGAGGCGCTGAGACGTGAGCGATCCCCGCGTCCTCCTCGTATCGCCGAACCGGGAGGCTTCCCCCGAACTGATCCCGCCGCTGGCCGCGGCGCACCTGGCGGGCGCGCTGCGCCCGGCCGGGATCGAGACGGATCTCGTGGACTTCATGATCGAGGACGATCCGGAAGCCGCGCTCCGGGCCGCGCTCGAGAGCCTGCGGCCGGATCTCGTCGGCCTGACCGTGCGGAACATCGACAACACCTCCTGGCCCGAGTCCGTCTCCTTCCTTCCCGCCCTGGAGCGCGTCGCGGCGATCCTCCGGGAGCACGGCGCGCCGGTGGTGGTGGGCGGCTCGGGAGCGTCCATCAGCCCCGAGGCCCTGCTCGACCGGATCGGGCTGGACGTCTGCCTCGTCGGCGAGGGGGAGGCCTGCTTCCCGGATCTCGTGCGCGCCGTCGTGGCGGGGGATGAGCCGGCGGACATTCCCGGCGTCGTCTACCGGACGGCGGACGGCTTCCGCTCCGTTCCGCGCGGCGGCGGGGCCGAGACCGCGAGCCTGCCGCGACCGGACTACTCGATCCTCTCCCTGGAGCACTATCGCGCCGAGGGCGGCGTCCTCGGCGTGCAGACGAAGCGCGGTTGCCCGTTCCACTGCAGCTACTGCGTCTACCCGGCGATCGAGGGCCGCGCGGTCCGCGACTTCGATCCGGACCGGATCGCGAGCGAGGTCGCAGCGCTGTCGGACCGGTGGGGAATCGAGCGGGTGTTCTTCGTGGACAGCGTCTTCAACAACCCCGCTTCCCACGCGCTTTCCATCGCCCGGGCCATGGGGAAACTGCCCCGGCCGGTCCGCTACGGCTGCTACGTCAGCCCCCGTCACTTCGACCGGGAACTCGCGGAGGCGCTCGTGGCGTCGGGCTGCGAGGGCGTGGAGTTCGGCACGGACTCCCTCTCGGATCCGGTGCTGGAGTCCTTCGGGAAACCGTTCCGCTTCGAAGCCGTTCGCGCCGCCGCCGAGGCCTGCCGGGCCGCGGGGCTGCCCCAGTGCCACCACCTGATCTTCGGCGCGCCCGGAGAGACTCCGGAGACGGTCGAGCAGAACCTGGCGAGGGCGGAGGAACTCGCCCCGGACGCGATCATCGGCATGATCGGCCTGCGGGTCTTCGCGGGCACGCCGCTCGCCCGTGCCGTTCTCGGGGAGGACGTCACCGACGCGGAGCTTCTCGACCCGCGCCACCACGTGGCGCCGGAGGTCGCGGACTTCCTTCCGGACCGCCTGCGGACCCACGTCGAGGCGCACGCGGGCTGGGTGCTCCCGGGGCTGAAGCACAACTGCGACGCGAGACTGTTCCAGCGGATCCGCGACACCGGGTTCCGCGGTCCGCCCTGGACCCTCCTGCGGAGGATCGCGCTCTGAACGCGTGCGTCTGCTTCTCCGGCCTGGCTGCCCGCGCCGCGGCGCCCGATCCCCGGACCGCGTTTGACGAGGATGACCTCGCGACCGTCGGGGCGCTGGCCGATTCGACGTTCGGGTCGCGCGAGGCCTGGGCCCGCGGCCTGGCCGCGCAGGACCATCTCGACCCGCTGCACCACGCGGCGCTGTACCTCTACGGAGTGGCCGCGTATCGCTCCTGGATCGGAGCGGGCGGCGTGCCCGACGCGCTGGCCGGCTACAGCCTCGGCGTCTACGTCGCGCTGACGGCGGCCGGCTCCCTCGACCCCGCGGACGGCGTCGAACTGGTGCTGGAAGCCGGCGACGGAATCCGGTGCGCCCAGCCCGGTCTCGGTCACGGACTCGTCGCGGTGAACGGCCTCCCGGTGAAGAGGGTGCCGGACGTCGTCGATGCCCTCGGAACCGACGGCGAGGCGGCGCTCACGCACGTCAACTCCGCGTCCAACTTCATCCTCAGCGCCCCGCTCGATGGCGTGCCGCGGCTCTGCGAACGCGCGCTCGAACTCGGCGCCTACACGGCGTCCGCGGCGTCGTTCCCCGGAGCGTCCCACAGCCACCTGATGGAGCCGTTCCTGACGAAGTACCAGGAGATCGCGGAGCGCGTGGAACTCGCGCCGCCGCGGCGGCCGCTCTTCTCCTGCGTGACGGCGCGGCCGGTTCGGGACGCCGCGGCGGCCCGGGACCTGCTTCGAAACCAGTTGATCCGCCCGGTGCGCTTCTTCGATACGATCGAGGCCGCGAGTCCGGGCGGCGACGGACGGTTCGTCGTCGTGGGGACGTGCCTGGGGATTCCGGCCCTGCTCGGATTCCTCCGGCCGGACTCCGACGTCACGCTTTGGCCCGCCGACGGGCCGGGGAGGTGAGGGATGACGGAGACCAAACGCCGGGTCGCGATCGTGACGGGCGCCTCCCGCGGGATCGGCCGCGCGATCGCCCTCCGGCTGGCCCGTGACGGGTTTTCCGTGGTCGTGAACTTCCGTGGCTCCGCGGACGCGGCCGAAGCCGTGGCCGGTGAGATTCGCGCGCTCGGCACCGGCGCGATCGCGGTGGCGGCCGACGTGCGGATCCGCGAGGACGCCGAGCGGCTGATCTCCTCGGCCGAGGCGGAGTTCGGCCGGGTCGACGCCCTGGTGAACAACGCCGGCATCATCCGCGACAACCTGCTGTTCATGCTCACGGACGAGGACTGGGACGCCGTCGTGGACACGTCCCTCAAGGGCGCGAGGAACTGCTGCCGCGCCGCGCTCTCGCCCATGATCTCGGCGCGGAGCGGGAGCATCGTGAACGTCGCGTCGATCAGCGGCCTGCGCGGCGTGGCGGGGCAGACGAGCTACTCCGCGGCGAAGGCCGGAATGATCGGAATGACGCGTTCGCTGGCGAAAGAAGTCGGGAAACTCGGCGTCCGGGTCAACGTCGTCGCGCCCGGGCTCGTGGATACGGAGATGGCGGACTCGATGCCGGAGGATCTCCGGGACGCCGTGATCGGGTCGACCGCGCTCGGACGCGCCGGCACTCCCGAGGAAGTCGCCTCTGTTGTTTCCTTCCTGATTTCAGGAGAATCGTCCTATATCACGGGGAAGGTCATCGAGATCGACGGAGGTCTCTGACCTCTCATAGAGGGGCTTTCCCATCATCGGCGGAGGAGTGAGGCGTTGGCGGATTCGAAGGGCGGACTGGAAGAGACGAAGGCATTCCTGATCGAATCGCTCCGGATCCCGGACATGGAGCCCGAGGATCTGGAGGACGACCTCCCGCTCTTCGGGGACGGACTCGAGCTCGATTCGATCGACGCCCTCAGCCTGGTCGTCGCGATCAAGAAGAAGTACGGAATCGAGATTCCGGACGCCGAGACCGGTCGTGAGCATTTCGAGTCGGTCCGCACGCTGTCCAACCTTCTCTCCGCCGGCAAGCTTCCCACCGACAGTACTCCAGGTTCGGATTGAGACGAGTCGCCGTCACCGGAATCGGCCTGCTGACCTCACTCGGCGAGGGAGTCGAGTCCTCCTGGTCCCGTCTTCTGGACGGAGCGGACGGACATCGGCCGGTCACTCTCTTCGACACCGCCGGTCAGATCACCGATACCGCCGCGGAGATCCCCTCGATTCCCGAACCGCGCCTCGACTCCACGTCGGCGCGCCGTCTGCTGCGCGTGGACCGGATCGGCCTCGCGGCGGCGGAGGAGGCCGTGGATCGCTCCGGGCTCGCGGACGCCGGCCTCGACGCCGACCGCGTCTCGGTGTGCTTCGGCGCCGGGGCGGCCGGGCTGCTGGAGGCGTGGGACTTCTTCCGTCGCCGGGATGAGGGCGGCCGGCCCGGTCTCCGGCACTACTTCGGGGAGATCCAGTCCGGGACCTCCCGCTGGATCGCCCACCGTTTCGGGTTCGAAGGACCGCGGACCTGCCCCTCCACCGCGTGTTCGTCCTCCCTCACCGCGATCGGCATCGGCGCCTCCTGGATCGCGGCGGGCGAGGTGGACGCCTGCGTGGCCGGCGGGGCGGAGGGTCTGGGCCAGCTGACGTTCAGCGGTTTCGACGCCGTGAGCGCGCTCGGCCCGGTGCCGTGTTCGCCGTTTTCCGCGGGCCGCCGGGGCATGTCCCTCGGTGAAGGGGGAGCGGCCCTGGTGCTGGAGTCGATGGAGAACGCGCGGGCGCGGGGCGCCACGATCCTCGCCGAGGTGCTCTCCTTCGGCACGTCGCTCGACGCGCACCACATGACCGCGCCGCATCCGGAAGGGGCGGGCGTCGTTCCCCTGATCGAGCGCTGCATCGAGGAGGCCGGCCTCACCGCCGGGGACATCGGCTACGTCTCCGCCCACGGCACGGGAACGATCGCCAACGACGTGGCGGAGTGCACGGCGCTCTCCCGCGTCTTCGGCGACCACGCGGCGCGTCTCGCGGTCGCCTCCCAGAAGTCCGCGCTCGGCCACTGCCTCGGCGCGGCGGGCGCGATCGAGTCCGCCGTCACGGTGCAGGCCCTGGCCGACGGAGTCGTGCCGCCGAACCTCCGGCTCGCGGAAGTCGACCCGGACTGCGGCTCCTTTCGCTTCCCGACGGAGGCGACGCCGATGCCGGATCTCCGTTACGCGCTGAAGCAGTCCTTCGGGTTCGGCGGGAGCAACGCCGCCCTGGTCCTCGGCACGGGAGAGGACGCATGAGCGCACCCGGGGTCGTGATCACCGGGATGGGCTGCGTCTCCGCCTCCGGGAACCGCACGGCGGATCTCGCCGCGAACCTCCGGGCCGGAACGTCCGGCGTGCGCATCGAGGGATCCGACGGCGCGGACTGGGACCTCGGGCCGGTCTCGGCCGACTTCGAGGGACGCGTCAAGCGCCTCGCGCTCCGGCGCCTCGACGACAGCATGCGGCGCGCGCTGCACGCCGCGCTCCAGGCCGTGGACGCGGCGGGGCTCGACGTGACGGAGCCCACGAAGGACCTCGGCGTCGTCGTCGCGACCGGCTACGCCGGCACGGCCTCCTCCCACGCGTTCATCCGCACGGTGTGGGAGCACGGTCCCGACGGCGCGGACCCGTCGCTGTTCCCGAACACCGTGCCCAACGGCCCGGCCGGACAACTCGCGATCCACCTGAAGGCGCGCGGCCCCGGCACGAACTTCTTCGAGGCCGACACCGCGGGCGAGAGCGCGCTTCGCTACGCGCGCCGCGAGATCCTCGCCGGCCACGCGGACGCCGTCCTCGTCTGCGGCGTCGACGAGCGGCCGGAGGCGGTCGTCGCGGTGGAGGAACTCTACCGGCGGGCACGCACCCGCCGGGCGCCGGCCGGCCTCCTGCGCCCCTTCGACGCGGCTCGATCCGGCACCACGATGGGTCAGGCGTCCGCCGCCGTGCTCCTCGAATCCGCGGAAGCGGCCCGGCGGCGCGGCGCCGAACCCCTCGCCGTCCTCGGCCCCGTCGAACTCGGCGCGGAGGCCTCGCCTCCGGGCGCGTGGCCGCGCAAGCCCGAGACCCTGGCGCGCACCGCTCTCCGGGCGCTCGAGGCGGCCGGAGCCGGCGGCGACATCGCGTTCACGAACACCTGCGCGCGGGGCTCGCGCGAGTACGACGCCTTCGAGGCGCGCGCTCTCGAACTCGTCACCGACGCCCTCGGGCGCGGCCGGCCCGTCTGCGCCCCGATGGGGTACACGGGAAGCCTCAGCACCTCGGCCCTGTTCCGTCTCGTCGTCTCCGTGCTCGGCCTGCGGGAGGGCTTCGTGCCCGCCACGGCCCGGCTCCTCGAGCCGGACGCCGCGCTCGGGGTCGACGTCGCTCCCGAAGCCCGGCCGCTCGAAGGAAACGCCGTCCTGCAGATCGGAGCCGGCGCCGGGGGGACGAACGCGGCGCTGGTCGTCTCGCGGCCATGAGACCGCCGGGACTCCTGTCCCAACTCGTGCGCCGGAACGGACTGCTCATCCTCGCCTTCACCGCGGCCGGCCTGCTCCAGTGGGGATACATCAAGATCGTCGCGGTCTCCCAGCCCGCGGGGGAGTTCGGCCGCTTCGTGGCGATGATCCACTTCGCCATGATCCTCACGACGCCCGTGGTCTCGCTCCAGGGCGCCGTCTCCCGACAGGTCGCCAGCCTCCTCGCGCGGGGCCGGCCCGACGCACTGCTTCCGTACCTGCACCGCCGCCTCCGCTCCTGGCTGCTGCCGATCGCGGGCGTGGCCGTCGCCGTCCTCCTCCTCTCCGATCCGCTCGCCGAATGGTTCGACCTCGGAGAGCCTTACGCGGTCATGGTTCTCACGGGGCTCCTCCTGGCCTACCTTCCGTTCCAGGCCTGCCTCGGCTTTCTCGCGGGCTGCGACCGGTTCCGGGCTCTCGCCGGGCTTCTCGTCCTGGACACCGGGCTCCGCTGTCTTCTCGCCCTTGCCGCGCGCCTGCAGCCAATCGGCGATGGCGTCGAAGGCGGCCTCGGAGGTCAGGCCGCTGAAGGGGCCGGAG
>JBDLIY010000209.1:0-6995 GCA_039714635.1 Planctomycetota bacterium | reverse complement strand
TTCCCTGAGCTCCGCCTGGAGCGCCTTGAACTTCGCGGCGTCGCGCCAGGCCGCTTCCGTCAGCATCTCCGCCTGGATCGCGGCGATCCGCTCCTCGTGCTCCATGATCGATTCTTCGAGCTTCGCGAAGCGGTACGGGTTGCGGACCTTGCCCGAGTCCGGCTTCTCCGCCTTCGGCTTCGAGGTCTTCTCCCGGACCTTCCCGGCCTTCTTTGCCTCCGTCGAGTCGGCCTCGCGGCGCCGCGCGTGGTCCGCCCAGCCGCCCTCCGTCGTCGTCACCTCGCCGGGCCGGATCTCGACGATCCGGTCCGCCACCGACTGGAGCAGGAAACGGTCGTGGGAGACCAGCAGCACCGTGCCCGGGAACGTGAGGATCGCCGCCTCCAGCGCCTCGCGGCCGGGGATGTCGAGGTGGTTCGTCGGCTCGTCGAGGATCAGCACGTTCGGCTTCTCGAGGAACATCAGCGCCAACGCCAGGCGCGACGCCTCCCCGCCGGAGAGCTCCTCGGCCTTCTTCTCCACGTCGTCGCCGGAGAAGAGGAAGCGCCCGAGCCAGTCGCGGACCTCCTGGCGCAGCGCGAGCGGCATCGCGGCCTGCATCGTCTCGAGGACCGTGACGCCCGGCCGCGGGCGCTCCGGCTCCTGGGCCAGGAACCCGAAACGGGCGCGGTGGCCCTTCTCGATCCGGCCCCCGTCGGGGTCGATCTCGCCCATGATCGCGCGGACCAGCGTCGTCTTGCCGGCGCCGTTCGGGCCGACGATGCCCGCGACGGTGCCCGTCCCGACGCGCAGGCTCACGCGGTCGAGGATCCTCTTCCCGCCGAGCGAGACCGAGACGTCCGTCAACGTGAGCACCTCCCCCACGTGGAGCTGATCGGCCGCCGTGGGGATCGCCATCTTCTTCCCGTCCTTCGTCGGCGCGTCGAGCCGCTCGAGCCGGCGCAGCCGTTTCCGCTTTCCCTTCGCCATCGCGACGCGCTGGGCCGCGACGTTCCTCCGGATGAAGTCCTCCTCCTTCTCGATGTGCTCCCGCTGGCGGGCGTACGCCGCCGCCTCCTCCGCCCGGCGGGCCTCCCGCAGCCGCTCGAACTTCGAGTAGTTGCCGGGGTAGACGCGCGCCTTCGTCCGCTCGATCTCGACGATCGATTCGGCCACGCGGTCGAGGAACCAGCGGTCGTGGGAGATGACGAGGACGGCGCCGGAGCGGGAACACAGCTCGGCCTCCAGCCACTCCGTCGCGTCGAGGTCGAGGTGGTTCGTCGGCTCGTCGAGGATGAGGAGGTCGGGCCGGCCGAGGAGCGCGCGGGCGAGGCTGACGCGCGTCGCCTGGCCGCCGGAGAGCGTCGCCACGTCCTGATCGCGGACCTCCTCCGGGACGCCGAGGCCGGCGAGGGCGCGCTCGACGAGACGCTCCCGGTCCCAGCCGCCGCGGCGCTGGAACTCCTCCATCAGGCGGCCGTGACGTTCGACGGCCCGTGCCACCTCGGCCTCGGGCCGGTCCTTCCGGGCCATCTCCTCCTCGAGTTCGCGGAGGCGCTCTTCCATCTCCACGAGGTCGTCGAAGGCGCGCATCACCTCTCGCCGGACGGTGTGGCCCGGCACGAGGTCCGGCCGCTGGGGCAGGTGGACGACGCGGGCGTCGCGGGTGATCGAGACGCTTCCCGACTCCGGGGCGAGCTCCCCCACGAGGATCTTCGCGAGGGTCGACTTCCCGCAGCCGTTCGGCCCGACGAGGCCGTAGCGGCGGCCGGGCTCGAGGGTCAGGGAGACGCCGTCGAGGATCGGGTCCTCGCGGTAGCTCTTGCGGATTCCGGTGGCGACGAGCAGGGGCACGTCGCGATTGTGGGGAACGGAGCCGCCTGCAGGAAGTTTCGGCCGCCCACCTGCAATTCGGGGTCAGACCCCGATTGTCAGGTGCCGCCCAAAACTGCTAATCGGGGTCTGACCCCGAATAGCAGCTTGCGAAAAGTTTCGGTGCGGGCGCGGTCCCGTTTGGAATCGGGGCGACTGTCACCCCGGAGACGACATGGCTTCCCCCTCCTTCTGGTTCGACCGCATCGACTCGATCCTCGACCGCGCCTACTCGCAGGGCCGGTCGTTCCTCTACGAGTTCGAGGTCTACGAGGTCCTGCTCTGCATGGGCCTGAACGCACCGTCGAACATCTATGTCCCCGACCTCGAGAGCTTCGACCCCGACGCGCTGGCCTACATCCGCACGCCCGAGGTCGTCGTCAAGGTCGTCTCGCCGCACATCAGCCACAAGTCCGACGTGGGCGGCGTGGTCCTCTGCGAGCGGACCGTCGAGGACGTGCTGCGGGCCTACCGGAAGATCCGGGACGGCGTGACGGCCAGCGCGCCGGACGCCGAGTTCTGCGGCGTGATGGTGGCGGAGAAGATCGAGTTCCGGCAGCGGTTCGGGCACGAGGTGCTCGCGTCGATGCGCCAGGACCCGTTCTTCGGCCCCGTGGTCTGCTTCGGGGCGGGCGGCCTCTTCACCGAGTTCTTCGCGAAGGAGTTCTTCCCCGGCCGCGGGCTCTCCATGCGGTCGACCTACGGCCTCGACGACGACGAGATCAGCAAGATGGTGCGCCAGCCGGCGATCTGCCAGCCGCTCTCCGGCCGACTCCGCGGCGTCCCGCGGCCGCTCGTCGAGGAGGAACAACTGATCCGGTTGCTCTCCGCGCTGCGCGACCTGGCCGACCACTACCGGCCGCGCAACCTGGAGAGCAACTTCACGATCCACGAGCTGGAGCTGAACCCCGTCGTGGTGACGGAGGACAAGCGCCTCGTCGCGGTGGACGGCCTGATGACCTTCGACCGCGAGAAGATCGAGAGCGTCCCGAGGCCGATCGAGAAGATCGAGAAGCTCCTCCAGCCGAACTCCGCGTTCGTCGTCGGCGCGTCAGCGAAGGCGATGAACCCCGGCCGCACGATCCTCGAGAACCTCGTCCTCGGCGAGGGCGTGGACAAGTCGAAGATCTGGGCGATCCACCCCAAGGAGGAGATGGTCGGCTCCGTCCCGGCGGTGAAGTCCCTCGACGACCTCCCGGAGCCGGTCGACCTCGCGGTCGTCTCCGTCCCGGCCTCGACCGCGCTGCCGTTGCTGCAGGAGACGGTGGAGAAGCGCGCCGCGCACTCGGTCATCCTGATCTCCGGCGGCTTCGCGGAGACGGAGGACGGGCGCGAGCGCGAGGAGCGGCTTCGCATGACGCTGGCCGAGTCCCACCGCGAGAAGGACGGCGGCGTCATCATCAACGGCGGGAACTGCCTGGGCATCTACTCGAAGCCCGGCGGCTACAATACGTTCTTCCTCCCTCCCTACAAGGTCGCGTTCCGGGAGGCGCGGGGCGAGAACATCGCCATGATCAGCCAGAGCGGCGCCTACCTCGTCTCCCAGACGTCGAACTTCGAGAAGACGATCCGCCCCCGCTACGCGATCTCCTTCGGCAACCAGATCGACCTGACGGTGACGGACTACCTCGAGTACATGAAGGACGACCCGGAGATCGACGTCTTCGCGATCTACCTCGAGGGCTTCCGGCCCTACGCGGGGCGCGGCTTCCTGGAGGTGGCGGACCAGATCGTCACGAGCGGGCGGAACATCATCATGTTCAAGTCCGGGCGGACGGAGGAGGGCACGAAGGCGGCCGCCTCCCACACCGCGGCGATGACGGGCGACTACAAGCTGGCCGCGGAGGTCCTCGCGCAGGTGGGCGTCATCGGGACGGACACCCTGAACATGTTCGAGGACTACCTGAAGACGTTCGCGTTCCTGAAGGGCAAGCCGTCCGTCGGGAACCGCGTCGGGATCCTGTCGAACGCCGGCTTCGAGTGCACGGTGGCGGCGGACCGGCTCCACGGCCTCTCGCTGGCGGAGTTCTCGCCGGAGACGCGGGAGCGGATCGGCGGCAACCTGCCGAAGGGCGGCATCGTGGCGGTCCACAACCCCATCGACACGACGCCGACGACGCCGACGGAGCAGTTCCTCGACATCACGGAGGCGATGCTCGAGGACGACGGCGTCGACTGCGTGGTCACCTCCCCCCTGCCCCTGACGCCGGCGCTGAACACGCTGCCGAAGGGCGAGGGCCACCCGGACGACATCGAGCGCGAGGACTCGGTCCCGAAGGGGCTGATCCGGCTCGCGCGGAAGACGAAGAAGCCGATGGTGGTCTGCCTGGACTCCGGCCGCCTCTACGACCCGATGGTCGAGATGCTGGAGTTGGAGGGCATCCCGGTCTTCCGCCGGATCGACCGCGCGACGCGCGCGCTGTCGGCGTACGTGACGCGCCGAAACGTGTGAACGACCGGTTCGGCTCGGACTGCATCCTGTCCTGACGTCGCCTGGTCACACCTTGCGGTTCTTGCGTCGCGGATGGGTCGGCATGGCGGATGAACCTCGTCTGTGCACGGGTAACGACGGTAAACCCGAAATGGTTTACCAAAGATTACTGTCCTCCCTCCGCTTGTTCGAGGTGCTTCCTGGGAACCTCTGGGGCGGGGGATCCTCGCCGGCTGGGGTCAGAACGAGTTGCCGCCTGGAGGCCGAAGCGTCCCTCTGAGGATGCGATCCACTGCGTGGGGCGTCCTCGGCAACCTCGTGTTCGACGCGCAGATCGCGGCGGTGTGCCTGGAGAACGGCGCGCGGACGATCCTGACGGAGGACCGCGACTTCGCGCGCTTCCGCCGGCTGACCGTGCGGCCCCTCGGTGGTTGACGCCGGGATCGGCCCGGAGGACCATGTCTCCGGGGGGTGCCGGTCGATCGGGGGTGTCATGGCGTCCGGCGCATACATGCGGATCAAGGGCTTCGATCCGGGAATCCGCGAGAAGCACTCGTTCCGTGACGGGTGGCTCCCCGTCGAGTCCCTCGCCTTCGCGTACGGAAGCAGCGACCCACGCGGCGGGAAGCAGACCGGCCGCCGGATCCACGACACGGTCAAGGTCACGAAGTTCATCGACAGTACCGAGCCCCTGATCCTGCGGGCCCTGTGCATGTCGGAGATCGACGAGCTTGAGTTCCGATTCCGGGGAAGCGTCCGGAAGCGTGACGGAAAGAAACCGATCCTGCGCTGCCGGGTCGGGAAAGCCGTCGTCGTGAGGCGCAAGGTCCGGCGGTCACCCAAAGGCGGAAGCGGGACCGACCTCGGGACCGGAGAGTATCTGCTGCGCTGCACGGATCTGGTAGTCCGCACGGAAGACTGACCGGCCCGGCAGGCGGCAGGCCTGGTGAAAACCGGCACCGGTACGCGATGCTTCAGTGCGGATTCGGAATCCGCACATTGCGGCGGTAAGCGCTTGCGTGGAGCGACCTAAGGCCGGTCGATGCCTGTGAGTACCATCACTCCGGGAACGTCGGGATCCCCGCCTTGAACTCCGGCAGGCCCGCGAGGTAGCGGTTCGCGCACTCCAACTCGCCGAATCGGGCGCAGAGCATGCCCAGGTGGTACTTCGTCGGGGCGTCCCAGGGGTGGTACTCGAGGTACTCCTCCAGCCGCTGGCGAGCGTCCTCGAAACGGCCGAGGCGGCCCAGCACCACGCCCATGTGATAGTGGGCCATCGCGTACTCCGGCGTGAGGAGCAGGGTCCGCTCGAAAGCCTCGAGCGCCTCCTCCAGCTCGCCCAGGTGATAGAGCGTGATCCCCAGGCGGTAGTGGGCGGCGTGGACCTCGGGGTCGATCTCGATCGCCTTCTCGTAGGCGGCCTTCGCCTCGTGCATCTGGCCGGCGTGGTAGCAGGCGACGCCGAGGTCGTACCAGGCGTCCACGAAGCCGGCTTCGTGCTCCGCGGCGTGGCGGAGGGTCTCGGCGGACTTCTCGACCTGCCCCTCGCGATAGAGGCAGTGGCCCAGCAGCCGAAGGGCGACGCCGTGCCAGGGGTCGTCCTCGCCGCACTGGTTCAGAAGCTCGCGGGCGGCATCCGTCTCGCCGTTCTTCTGATGCTCGAGAATCCTGAGAATCCGCTCGTCGGGCGTCACGCGCCACCTCCTCGAAATGCCGGGGAGGATTGTCGCCCATGCTCCCCTTTGGGGGAAATTCCGTGTCCGTCCGGTAGGATTCTCCACCGGGAGTCCCCGAGAGGTCACTCTGCGCTGGCTGGCGCTCGGGCATCCGGTTTGCGCTTGGAGAACTCCTTACCCTGGAAGTGAACGCGGAGGTTCTGCAATGACGGACACACTGGCCACCGGGAGGGAGTTGCTCCTGGGTGACGAGGCCCTCGCCCTCGGCGCGATCCACGCCGGGATCACGGGCGCCTACGCCTACCCGGGCACGCCCTCGACGGAGATTCTCGAGTACATCATCGGGCAGGAAGACCCGACGATCTCCGCCCGCTGGGGCGTGAACGAGAAGACCGCCTACGAAGAGGCCCTCGGCACGAGCTACGCCGGCCGGCGGGCGCTGGTCTCCATGAAGCACGTGGGGCTCAACGTCGCCGCCGACCCCTTCATGAACAGCGCCGTCACGGGCGTGAACGGCGGCCTGGTCGTCATCGTGGCCGACGACCCCGGCATGCACTCCTCCCAGAACGAGCAGGACAGCCGCTACTTCGCGAGCTTCGCGCAGATCCCCTGCCTCGAGCCCGCGGACCAGCAGCAGGCCTACGACATGGTCCGGGAGGCGTTCGACCTCTCGGAGGCGCTCTCGGTGCCGGTCATGGTCCGCATCGTCACGCGCCTCGCGCACAGCCGCGCCGCCGTCACGACCCGTGAGCCGCGCGCCCAGAACCCGCTCGACGCCAGCTCGGGCACGAACTGGGTGCTTCTGCCGGTCAACGCGCGGAGGGAGTACGCGAAGCTGACCGGGAAGCAGCCGAAGATCGTCTCGGCCGTCCACGACCTGAAGACGATGCGCCGCACGGGCGCCGCGAAGGGTGGGACGGGCCTCATCGCGACCGGCATCGCCGGGAACTACGTCCGCGAGTGCTTCTCCGGATCGGAGGGAGCCGGCGATGAGCTGCCCCCGACCCTGTTCGTCACGGGGTATCCGATCTCCGAGG
>JBDLIY010000208.1:0-7002 GCA_039714635.1 Planctomycetota bacterium | reverse complement strand
GAAGCCCGAAGCCCCGAAGCCCGAAGCCGCCCCGGCCCCCGAGGCCGCTCCGGCTCCCGAGGCCGCGACCGAGACCCCCGAAGTGAAGTCTGACGAAGCCCCGAAGGAGGAGTAACTGGGATGGGCATCGACGCGAAAGTCGTGAAGGAACTCCGGGAGCGCACCGGCCTCCCGATGATGCAGTGCAAGAAGGCTCTCACGGAGACCGAAGGCGACATCGACAAGGCGGCGGACCTCCTCGCCAAGCAGGGCGCGAAGATCGCCGAGAAGAAGGCCGGCCGCGCGACCTCCGAGGGGACCGTCGGCTTCTACCTGCACCACGACGGCAAGACCGCCGTGATGGTGGAGCTGAACTGCGAGACCGACTTCGTCGCCAAGAACGACGACTTCAAGGCCCTCGCGAAGGACATCGCCCTTCACGTCGCTTTCCACGACCCGGTCGCGGTGAAGCGCGAGGACGTGCCCGCCGAGCTGATCGCCCATGAGAAGGAGATCATCATGGGCCAGCTCGAGGAAGACCCGAAGATGGCCGGCAAGCCGGACGGCGTGAAGGAGAAGATCGCCGAGGGCAAGCTCAACAAGTTCTACGCCGAGCGCGTGCTGCTCGAGCAGCCCTTCGTCAAGGACCCGTCCGTCGGCACCGTCAAGGAGCTGATCGAGTCGACAGTCCTCAAGCTCCGCGAGAACATCGGCGTCGGCCGCTACGTGCGCTACAAGATCGGGGAATAGCGAGGTGCCTCGCCCCGCGGATTCCGCTGCATTCGAGGTCCGCGGCATCTCGTCCGATCGCTGCGCTCTGCGTCACTCGTTGTCGCCTGCCCTCCTGGGTAGGCTCCGCCTCGCTCCTTGTCGGCCGAGCGCTTCGGCCCTCTCGGTGCGACGCGGTACCCACGGGGAGAGGCACCAGTGTACCGACGCGTACTCCTGAAGATTTCCGGCGAGGCCCTGGGACCCCGGGGCCTCGTTGATTCTTCCATCGAAGCGCTCGTCGGCGAGATCCGCGACGCGGCCGAAACCGGGGCCGGCATCGGCATCGTCCTCGGCGGCGGCAACCTCCTCCGCGCCCGCGACCTCGACCTCGGATGCGTCCGCCGTCCGATCAAGGACCGGATGGGCATGCTGGCCACCGTCGTGAACGCCCTCGCTCTCGGCGACGCTTTGCGCGCCGCCGGCCAGCCGGCGGAGGTCTTCACGGCCACCCACATGCCCGGCATCGCCGAGCCCTTCCGCATGGAGGTCGTGCGCGAGTGTCTCGATGACGGCCAGATCGTCCTTCTCGCCGGTGGCACGGGCCACCCGTTCTTCACGACGGACACCGCCGCCGCGCTCCGGACGCTGGAGATCGGCGCGGAGGCTCTGCTCAAGGCCACCAAGGTGGACGGCGTCTACTCGGACGACCCCGTGGCGAACCCCGATGCGGTCCGCTACGATACGCTGAGTTACGACCGCGTGGTCGAGCTCGACCTCAAGGTGATGGACCTGACGGCGGTGGTCCTGCTTCGGGACCACGGGATTCCCATCCAGGTGTTCGACATGGGTGTCCCGGGCAACATGCGCCGGGTGCTCGAGGGCGAGCCGATCGGAACGCGGGTCATGAACGACGACGGAGGAGGCTGAGATGTACGACGAGATCCTGCTCGAGACGGAAGAGCGTATGGAGAAGGCGGTCGATCACCTCGTCACGGAGTTCCGCGGCATCCGCAGTGGTCGCGCGACGCCGGGTCTCGTCGAGAACATCCGCGTCGACTACTACGGCAGCATGCAGCCGTTGAAGGCGTGCGCTTCGATCGCGATCCCGGAGCCTCGTCTCGTGGTGATCAAGCCCTTTGACCCGAGCAGTGCGAAGACGATCGAGAAGGCGATCCAGCAGTCGGACCTGGGTATTCAGCCCAGTTCGGACGGCAAGTTGATCCGTCTCGAGATCCCGCCGTTGTCGGAGGAGCGCCGGAAGCAGTTGGCGGGCATGGTGAAGGAGAAGTCGGAGGACGCTCGCGTGGCGGTCCGGAACATCCGCCGCGACGCGAACCGCCAGGCCGACCAGGCGGAGAAGGACAAGTCGTTGTCCGAGGACCAGCTCCGTGATTTGAAGGACGAGGTCCAGGAGTTGACGAAGCAGTACGAGGGGAAGATCGAGGAGAACCTGACGCGCAAGAGCGCGGAGATCCTCGAGGTCTGATCGTCGGTTCTACCCGGCGAGGACCACGACGCAAACGGTGGGGGCATAGCTCAGTCGGTAGAGCAACGGTCTTTTAAACCGTGGGTCGCAGGTTCGAATCCTGCTGCCCCTACCACCGTGATCATCAGGAGTGCCGGTCCGTCTCATCATTACCGCCGTCGTCTTGGCCCGTCTGGCAGGTAATGGCGTTTCGGCGAAAAACAGGTGGAAACAGGGTTGCCTTGCAGGTAACCTGTCAGTGGATCATCCCCGCGGGCTAGTTCCCGCGGCCGCCCGTGCGCTACGGCCCACGGGCTTCTTTTTTATGAAGAACTCCGCCTCCACACCGAGCCGCGTCGTCTCGTTCATTGACGGCTTCAACCTCTACCACGCCCTTGTCGGAACTGCGGGGACAGTTGGCCGACGCATGAAGAGAAGCAGACTGATGTCAGCATCGCGGTGGAGATCATTGCAGGTGCGCTGAGAGACGAGTATGACCGTGCGATGATCATCTCCTGTGACTCCGACTTGGTCAGTGCGATAGCGCTCATCCGCGCACAGTGGCCAGAGAAGGAAGTGCAGCTGATTGCCCCTGTCCGGAGGAGAAACAGCAAGGAGCTCGCTCGGGCCGCCGGCAATCGGAAGATCCATCGCCTGATGGAGCCGATCCACGTGGAGCGCAATCTCCTCCCGGCCACGATTGTGGATGCTGAGGGGCAGGTCATCGTAGAGCGGCCAGAGGCCTACGACCCGCCGAGTTGACTCCCGGCAACCGCGGGTCAGGCGACAGACTGCTGACAGGCACCGGTCTGTCACCCCCCGATGCCCGAGCGAAAAAGCGACGCCTGTCAGCGATGTGCCACTGAATCGAAGACCCCACGTGGGGCAACGGTGTATTACGAGTCAAACACCGTTGTCCCACGTGGGGAAGGGATGAGGGGAGAGCCTACCTGCGCCGGCGGATCCGGCGGATGAGCCCGAGGGCGCCGAGGAGGCCGAGCCCGACCCAGGCGGCGGCCGGGAGGGGGACGTACTGGACCGTCTTGAGGTCCGCCACCACGTGGTGGTCCCCGATCTTGTAGGTCACCTCACGGGTGGACCACTTCCAGGTCCCGGTTCCATCATTCTCCATGTACGTCTTGGCCGGGAATGCCAGGCCCGAGAAGACACTGGTGTCGTTGTTGAGGTTGAGCAGGAAGACGTTCTCGTTGGAACCGTAGATCGACGAAGCCGTGACGCTGTCCGCACCGCTGTCCGGATCGCCGACGGAGATGAACTCGGCGATGGGTGTCCCGGACGGCGTGTAGTCCGTTCCGTCGATCTTGACGCTCCAGGAGAGCCAGCCCGCGGCTACACCGGACTTCCCGACATACAGGGCCTGATCGTCGGTGCTGGACGAGTCGTAGACATCATTCGTGTCGAACTTGAGCCAGCCCGAGATCGTCTCTCCCTTGAGAGTGTCGTCTCCGGTGTTCCCGTTGACCTTGTCGTCCTTGACCTCGGCGGTGAACTTGTAGTGCACCGTCCCCGCATCCGCCGCCGTCGCCAGCGCCGCTACCGCCAGGATCGCCAAACAGAACGTCTTCATGCTCTTCTCCCGCTACCCCACACCAACCGGGGCCGGTGCCGGCACCCGGTGGGCCTGCCTGCGGTGCCCACGCTCTAACCTGTGCCGAATTCAGCAGTTCGTGTGCCAAGCCGGCTCCCGCCAGAAAGCGCACTTACATGTTCATTCGCCGAAACATCTGGGGCTTTTGGGGAAATTTCTGAACATCCGAAAAACCCATAGCGGCCACCGGCGTGGCTCAGGGGCGGTCGCGCACATGGGCCCGGATCCAGAGGAAGACGACCCAGCCCCCGAGGAGCGCCAGGGCCGGGGTCTGCCAGGGGAAATCCGGCTCGATCTCGTACGCGAGGGCCGTCAGGCCGAACAGGGCCGCCCCGACCAGGACGAACTTCAGGGCGGCGATCTCGAACCCCCGGGCCAGCTTCTTCGTGCTCTCCGGCATCCGGCCCACGGTACCCAGCGCCCGCACCGCCGCCGGGATCTCCTCCCGGGGAACCGCGATCCGGATGCGCAGGGTCCCGCGGGCCGCGTGGACGAGGCCCGGATCCGGGTTCGTGTCGTCCAGCACCACGGGATGCAGGCCGGCCGCCTGCAGGCAATCGAGCGCCTCCCTCAGGTCGGGCCCGAGCAGTGCGCGATAGACGACCTGGACCATCGGTCCCTCCCGTCAGGTTCCCATCCGGAGCGCCGCCAGCCGCTGCACGACCCCGGCGTCACGCCGGGTCCGCACCTCGATCCGCACCGCGCGGCCCTCGGCGTACCTTACGGCCGTCGCGACGAGTTCCTTCGTCTCCGCCGGCAGGTCGCTCGACCGCACCGCCGCCACCGCCTTCTCGCCGAACGCGGCCGAGGCCAGGAAGTGCTTCGATCGCGGCCTCCCGAAATCGCCGATCGTGGACCATTCTGCCACAGCTCCTATGATGGCCGCCCGGGGGACGGTGGATTCGGAAGGGACGAGAGAGATGAAGCACGGAGTGCTGTTGCTCGCCGCGCTGGTCGCGCTGGCCGGCTGCCGGTCCAGCGAGACGCGGACGGCGCGCCGGGCCGGGGACCGTCTGCGGTTGTTCGCCGAGACGATCCGGGCCGGCGAGCAGATCATCGAGGACGCCCTCGTCTCCCTCAAGGCGATGCGGGAGAACCCCGAGGCCGACCAGACCGCGATGTTCAACACCTTCCGGAACGAGATGGCGCTGTTGGAGGACCTCACGCGGAAGTCGCGTTCCCGCGGCGAGGCCGCCGTGGAGGAGAAGGAGCAGTACCTCGAGGAGTGGGGGCGGAACCTCGAGTCGATCCAGGACCACGCCCTGCGCGAGACCTCGAAAGAGCGGCGCCGGGAGGTGAAGCGGGCCTTCGCGGAGGTCCTCGGCTCCTTCGAGACGGCGCGGAGCTCGTTCCGGCCGCTCTACGCCACCCTGAAGGACCTCCGCACCATGCTCGCGAACGACCTCAGCGCCGGCGGGATACGGGCCGTCGAGGGGACGATCGCTACGGCGGACGCGGGCGCGATTCAGGCGCGGAAGGACCTGGCCGCCGTCCGGCAGCAGGTCGAGGACCTGGCGGAGATGATCGCCCCCGCGAAGGACGAGGACGACCGGTAGATGGGCTCGAAGACGAAGTCGAAGAAGCGGTGCAAGCCGGGCAAGTGCAAGCGCGAGCAGTCCGACTGGAAGGGCGGGAAGAAGGGCGAGCGCTGCAGGAAGGGGAAGTGCCTCAAGCGGGAGAAGAAGTAACCCCCGTCGAACCCGACCGGCCCGGAGCCGGTTCTCCTCCCTGAGCATCACGCGGGAGGAGACCGTGTATCTCCGCTTCATCACCTTCTATCGGGACTACCACACGCGCTACGGAGAGGGTGTGTTCACGGCGGCCTATGCCCTCCGCGACGCCGACCTCCTGTACGACTGGGAGGAGACCTGGTTCGCGGATACGGTGGGGTGGTTCGAGAAACACCTCCGCGTCCCCTCCGCGCGGGACCTGGCGAAGCTCGGCGCGCGGGCCGACGGACGGAGGGCGCTCTTCTGGTTCCACGCTTCGGCCCGGAAGCACGTCTCGCGCATGCGCGGTCTCTGTGCGTTGCTCGAAGAGCACCGGATCCCGACGCGCGTCCTGCGCTCGCCATCCCCGGGGATCATCGTCTTCGGCGACCGGGACCAGGTCGCGGCGATCCCGCGCCGGGACGACGTCTCGATCGCGCCGGGGGCGCGGGGGCGGCTGCGGATGCTGTAGGATGCCGGCATGGAACCCCACCGTCCCCCGATCACGACGACGAACGTAGTGACGGCCGCGGTGGCGCTCGTCGTGGTGGCGATCGCCATCATCGCGCTCGTGGCGATGCCGTGGGGGGAGCCGACGGTCTCGGAGATGGAGCGGGATGTCTGGACGTCGCTGCTCCTCCCGAACGAGGAGGCATGGCCCCTGATCCTCGAGCCCGAGACGGTGTCGCTCGAGGACGAGCCACTCTCTCTGCTGCGCATCGACTGGGACCGGCGGCTGGCGCAACTCGACCCCGAGATCCGGGAGGGGGCCATCGAGGCATCCGTCGACTTCCGCCGGAAGAACGCCCGGCGGTGGCCGATCGCGAACGACTTCCCGCCGGAGGCGCACGTCCGGGTCATGACGCCGGAGGAGGTCCGGGCGTTCCGCACGGAAGACGGTCCGCACTGGCCGGAGTTCTACCGGATGTTCGCGGGCGGGAAGGACCACGGCGCGATCTGGGTCCTGCTCTCGCGGGTGGGCTTCAGCCGGAACGGAACCTGGGCGATCGTCCTGATCGACCAGATGAGCGGTGGGAAGTCCGGGGTGATGGAACTCCTGCTCCTGCGCTGGACGGGCTCCGCCTGGGAACGGGAGGAGATCCTGGTCCAGGGAATCTCCTGATCCCCCGGTCTTGCGATCAAACCTCCGGCGGCGGAACCGGCAGGTCGTCCTCCGCCGTGTCCTTGAAGCTCTCGCCGACGTCCACCAGCATGATCGGGATGCCGTCCTGGATCGGGTACTTCAGGCCCGTCTCGTCGCAGACCAGCCAGCAGCCCTTCACGAGCCGCAGGCGGCCCGGGTCGTCGCCCTTCGTCGTGTCGTGAACGCCCACCGGGCAGCGGAGGAGGTCGAGCAGGGTCTCGTCGAAGGCGGGGGATTCGGGCTCGCTCATGATGGCCGCCATTCTGCCGCGGCGGCGCCCGGAAGTCTCGTTCTCGCGTTTCTTTCCTCCCGTACAATCGCCCGTTTCAACCCGAGCATCACCCCGCGGCCGGAGGATTGCATGCCCGCGATCCCGAAGAAATAC
>JBDLIY010000207.1:0-7030 GCA_039714635.1 Planctomycetota bacterium | reverse complement strand
CGAGCAGCATCACTCCATCGAGAAGGGTCATTGCGCTTCGAAGCGCCCGTCCGAGCTGTCGCGGCGCTCCTTCGCGTCGTCCATCCAGCCCGCCGCCGCGTCGGGGAAGGCGTCGAAAGAAGGCATGTACGGCTTCACGTCGAGGACCGGCGTCCCGTCGAGGAGGTCGAGGGGGCCGGTCTGGATGATGCCGGAGTGGGGGTCGACCGAAGAGACGATCACACAGGAGAGGCCGATGGGATTCGGACGGGCCGGGGCCCGCGTGGAGAAGAGGCCGTGCTCGATCGTGTCCCGGTAGGGAACGACCTTCGTCCGGAAGTCCCGGCACTGGTGCAGCCACGTGAGAACCCAGATCCGGTCGAAGCCGTCGAGGTCCACGAGAGCTTCCCGGTACGGAGGATCGATCTCGATCCGGGCCCGCCCGCGACTGACGGACGGCTGGATCGGCGTACCCTTCCCCTTCTTCCAGGACGACTTCACGTGGCCGATGATCGTGAGCTTCACGGCGAACCCCCTTCCGGCACCGGGTCCTCCTCCGCCGCCGTCGAGCAGAGCCCGGTGGCGACCAGGAGGAGGAGCGCGGCGAACCCCGACGCACAGAGCGCGGCCAGAGTGTACGCAACGGGCTTCCCCACGATAGCGCGTGCGGGCAGTCCGGCGAGAAGGAACGCGAGGGCGAGAAGGGAGAGGACGGCGATCCGGCGCGGACCGGCGATGCGGCCGGCGGCGAGGACCATGGTCACGGCCGTCACGGGAAGGGCCAGCGAGAGGAAGTGGGCCTGCCTGGTCTCCGGGGAAACCAGGAGCGCCGTGAGGAAGGCGGCACCCCACACGAGCGGCGTCTGGAGCCGGCCCCGCTTTCTCAGTGCGAACCAGAGGAACCAGGCGAGGAACGTCGCGGCGAGGATGCGATAGGCGATGAGCGCTCCGGCCGGATCGAGCCAGCCCGTGGAGACGTCGATGCGGCGCCAGTGCTTGTGGAACGGGTACGGGCCGAGGAGTCGGAACGCCATCGCCTTCAGCGATTCGCCCGGCACCTCGTCGTGCTCACTGTCGACGACGAGGGTCGTCCCCTGGCGCTCCGCCACCTGACCGGCGAGGTCGAGCGACGGGCCGGGCCCGAGGACCGCCGCCGGCAGCGCGAACGTGACGACGAGGAAGACGAGGACCCCGATCCCGAAAGCCGCGTACTGCCTCCGGAACAGCAGCGCCGCCAGGACGAGCAGCGGGGTCAGCTTGATCGCCGCCGCGAGGCCGGCCAGGGCACCGCCACGGAGCGGACGGTTCGTCTCCGCGAAGAAGACGCCGGCCATCGCGAGCATGATCACCGTGGGGTTGATCTGGCCGAGGTTCAGGTTCCCCCAGCCGAACCGGATCGTGAGAAAGAACGGAATCCACATCCAGGCGGCGCGGCCTCCGAACCGCTCGCAGAGCCGCCACGAAATCCACAGGATGAGGACGTAGTTCAGCGCGTTCAGCCAGGTCCAGAGCAACTCGGCCGCTTTGGGCGGGAGCGCCGCCACCGGCGCCATGACCACCGCGAAGGCCGGCAGGTAGCGGAACGGCTGCTCGACGTACCGCTCGTCCGGATAGACGTCGAAGTGCGGATGGCGGTCGTAGAGGTGCGTACCCTCCCCCGTCAGCACCATGCGGCCCGCGCGGTGGTAGCGGAGGAAGTCTCCGGCGACCTCGTCCGTCCGCAGCACACGCGCCGTCAGGAACCCGGCGGCGAGGACCGCGAACAGCGCGATCGCGATCCGTCGGCTGCGGGTCCCGCGCCAGACGTCCGCCGCCCACGCGACGGGGGCCGGCGCACCTTCCTTCCGGTAGATGAGGACGAGGTTCCTCACGTAGGGCACGGGGGGAAACAGGTAGCCGAGGATGAAGACCGGATCCGCGCGGTGAACGGAGTAGGCGAGGAGGAGCGCCGAGCCCGTGAGCCCCGCGTACCAGAACGACCGCGGCATGACGCTGCGGCCCGCGCGCTCGGACGCAAACCACTGGATGACGAAGCGGCCGGACCAGAACGCCATGCCGGCGAAGCCGAGGACGAGCCAGCGCAGGGGCACGCCGGAGTCGTCGCGGGGCCAGGCCGACCAGAGGACGACGAGGGTGACCGCGAGGGCGATCGGCACGAGGACCCGTTTTCTCGCGGTCGCCTCCGGGCCGGAGTGGATGAGGATCAGGTTCCGTGCGTAGAGGAAGCCGCTGACGAGGCTGCCCAGGACGAAGACCGGGTCGCCTTTCACGCCGGCGTAGAGGACCAGGAGGGCGCTGCCGGCGAGCGACAGCCACCAGAACGCCGTCGGGACCACGCTCTCCCGCCGCCGCTCGGAGACGAACCACTGCAGGACGAAGCGCGCGGTGAAGACGGCCTGGCCGAGCAGGCCGACCAGGATCCAGCCGACGGGAGGGACGGTCGCGATCATCGACGGACGCGCGTCGCCCGCGCGACCAGGCGATTCCGTTTCATCCAGCGGACCGCCCGGAGGTCCGAGAGTCCCTTGAAGAGCCGGTTGGCGATCCCGTACTTCGACGTCCCGGCGCGACGGCGGCGGTGGCTCACCTCCACCTCCGCCACCGTGAACCCCTCCATCTCGAAGAGCGTCGGAAGGAAGCGGTGGAGGCCGTCGTACATCCGGATCCGGTCGTACGCCTCCCGGCGAAAGACCTTCAGCGGGCAGGAGCTGTCGTGGACGTCGTCACCCGTGCGCCAGTTGCGCCAGCCGTTCGCGATCCGCGAGGAGACCCGCTTGAGCCACGGGTCGTCCCGCACCCGGCGCCAGCCGATCACCACGTCCGCCGTTTCGAGTCCCGCGAGCAGTCGCGGGATGTCGGCCGGGTCGTTCTGCAGGTCGCCGTCGAGGGTGATGACGATTTCACCGACGGCGCGGGTGAAGCCGGTGTCCAGCGCGGCGGAGAGACCGCGGTTGGCGTCGTGGCGCCAGACGACGAGTTCGGGAACGGAGTCGAGCATCGCCTCGAGGATCGCCGGGGTCCCGTCCGTGGAGCCGTCGTCCACGATCAGCAGTTCGAAGTTCCCGTCGAGACCGCGCAGCGCCGGCAGCAGCTCCGCCTCGATGAGCGGGAGTGACCCTTCCTCGTCGTAGACGGGCACCACGCAGGAGTAGCGCGGGCGCGGCTCGCTCATTCGCGCCCCGTGTGCCGCCGGCTCCGGCGGATCGTCCTGCGCCGCTCCTGCTTCTCCCGCCCCTCGAGGTTGAGGTAGACCGCGATCGGGAACCCGATGAGCACGCCGCCGAATGCGATGACCAGGGCCAGACCCGGCGAGTGGGCCAGGTAGAAGAGAGCGTTCGCGGAGACGATGACCCCCACGAGCACCGCGAGGGCGATCCAGAGACGCTTCCAGAAGCAGAGGGCCAGGCACGCGAGGAAGATGATCTGGGCGATTCCCATGTCACGCACCGGGCTCCGGCGGCGTCGTATCGATGACCGCGACTTCCTTCTGCGCGATCAGGTCGCCGTTCGCGATGAGCCGGAACTCGTACTTCCCGGGGTTCGGGAAGACGATGTTCTGCAGCTGGAACGCGATCTCCGCGGCGTGGAGGCGGTCGGGAACCGTCAGGCTCGGCGTCGTCCCGCTCCCGAGGACCTTGCCGTCCATGAGATTCACGAGCAGCAGCTCGAAGACGTACTCCCCCTCCGCCTCCGCGATGTTGGCGTAGATGGAGAGCTGGCCGTGCCGGCAGGGGAACGGCCCGCCGCCGATCTGGTGGAAGATCCCGATGCAGGACTTCTTGTTGGTCTCCTGCTCGTGGATCACGTAGTCGCACACCAGGAACGCCTTCACCACCGGCGTGATCGCCATCTTCCCTCCCGCGCTTCGATTCCCCGACCTGGCCGGGCCGCCGCGTCGGCAGTCAGTCCACCAGCTCGACGTTCCAGTACCGTTCCGAGATGAACTTGTCCCAGGACGCCTTCCGGCGGCCGACCGCCACCTCCAGCGCCCCGTTCCAGCTCGGCGTGAACGGCGGACGCAGAAGAGACATCCCCGCCTGCTCCACCGTCCGGTTCGCCTTGCGCATGTTGCACCGAAGGCAGGCGAGAACGCAATTGTCCCACGTGCTCTTTCCGCCGCGGGAGCGAGGCAGGATGTGGTCGATGGAGAGCAGCTCCGAGCCGGGCCGCGCTCCGCAGTACTGGCACGTGTAGACGTCGCGCCGGTAGATGTTGCGCCGCGAGAAGGCGACGCCCCGCCGCGGGAAGCCGTTGTACCGCGTGAGGACGATGATCTCCGGAACGGGGATCCGGAGGAACGGCGTGTAGATCGCGGGCCCGTTGCGGGTCGCCGACAGCTCGGCCCAGTCGGCCAGCTCGTAGGCCTGGTAGGTCTCCGGGCAGATGATCCGGGCGACCTTCCGGCAGGTGAGGACGAGGGCCCGGCGAACCGAGGTCGTCGTGATCGCCGACCACGACCGGTTCAGCACCAGCGCTCGTTCCGTGAGGTAGCTCATCTGACCGCCTTCATGATACGGATCCCGTCCGTCCCCGCGGGACGGAATGCGGACTTGTCTCCGGAAAAGGAACCGGAAAGAGGAGGCGGGGGTTCAGACCTGGCCAGGCCAAATGGTGTCTGGTCACTCGTTCTCCGCTTCTCCGTTCTCCTCTCTCTCACCGTTCGGCCGCACCTCCAGGAAACGCGTCCCCGTCAGCCGCTTCGCGAAGAAGGTCAGGCTGGGGACCTTCGCCCCGAGGAGCTTCGTAACCGTCGCACGGAACGTGACCACGTCCTTCACCGCCTCGCCGTTGACGAGCGTGAGGATGTCCGACGGGTAGACCTCCGCCACCTCCCCGGGCGTACCGGACTCGACGTTCACGACGATCACGCCCTCGAAGGCCGCGGGCAGGCGGTAGTAGGCCCTCACCTCGTACGTCAGGTCGCGGACCGTCAGGCCGAGCTCCTCGCACTCCCACTTCGGGGCGGAAGAGAAGTCCGCGGGCGATCGCTCGAGCGTCACTTCGGCGACCTGCTCCACGCCGTCGCGCAGCCAGGTGAGGACGACCTTCTTGCCCTCCCCGAGCCCGGTGAGGAGCGACACCAGCTCGTTCTTCCGGGACGGGAAGCCCGAGGAGCGCCCCCACGATCCGTAGGCGCTGCGCCACCGGTAGCTCGTCGGCCGGAGGAGTTCCTTCCGCTCCGTCTCGCCCTTCCCCTCCTCCAGGACGTGGAGGACGATGTCACCCTCGCGCAAGCCCAGCCGCGCCGCGGGAGAGTTCACGTAGACGTGGCTGACGAGAATGCCCAGCTCCCCGTCGCGCGTCGGCCCCTGGAGCTTCATCTCGCGCGCCAGGCCCTCGTTCAGGTACTGGAACTCGATGCCGAGCCAGACGCCGCGCTTCGCCTCGAGGCGGGACCGCGGCTGCGCGCGCTCGTCGAACTTGGCGACCGCCTCCGTCCAGTACGGAAGGAGCTCGCCGCACCAGAAGATCCTCGCGCGAGGCGGGTAGAACCGGCGACGGACCGACGCGTCGTGCACCCCGCCGGCCCCCGCCTCGGGAAACTTCTCCCGGGTGACGACCGCCCGCAGACGGCCCTCGAGGTCGAGGATCATCCGACCCGGCTTCGTGACCGGATCGATCACGGAGGAGCGCAGTTCCTCTCCCCGCTCCTGGCGGATCAGGTCGCCCTCGTAGCGGGAGTGGCGCACGCGCACCTCGTCGCGACCGAACTTGCGTTCCGGCTCGGCGCGGAGCACGAGCCCGTTTCGCTCGACGGGACCTTCCACCCCGATCTCCGCCGGCGTGAGCCCCTCGATCTCCCCGAACTCGAGCAGGACGCCCTCGAGGTCGCGGTAGGAGCCGAGGTACTTCCCCTCGATCTCCGTGACGTCCGCGCCCTCGCCGCGGATCGCCACGACGCGCTTCAGCCGGCGCAGCTTCTCGAAGCCAGGGTCCACCGGGAGGAACGCGCGACCACCGCCGATCGCGACGGCGTAGCCGGTGGTGTCGGAGTGCTCCGTGTTCCGGGAGTAGCCATCCGCCTTCGCGGGGAGCCGGTACTCCAGTTTCACGCGGACCAGGGAGGTCGCGATCTTCTCCCGTGCCTTCGCCAGGCTCTTCCCCCACTCGTCCCAGGGGATCGCCGGCGCGGTGAGGAGATCCCGGGCGACGAAGTTCCCCGTCCCCTCCCCTTCGCGGTAGAGCCAGCCGTCGATGCCCACACCCACCGGCCGACCCTCCGCGTCCAGCAGCAGCGCGCCGTAGGGGAACGGACTGCGGGCGAAGATCTCCCCGTCCGACCCGCCTTCGAGGACGGCGTCCCGGAGGCTGACGACGATCCGGTCCAGACGCCGCCAGATCCACACGCCCCTCAGCGTGTCCCCGATCTTCGGGACCGCGTCGGCGGCGAAGTCCACCGGCGCCGGCAGCCCGGCCGCGTCGCCGGTGAGGAGGATGCCGGCCGCGCCGGGCAGCAACCCCGAAGGCGTGAGCGGCGTCCGGCTCCCGTCCCGCTTCAGGGCGAAGCACTTCCCCCAGTCCTCGAACTCGAGCTTCGGATCGGCGATGAGGACCTCGCCGGGCCGGACGACGACGCCGAGGTACTGGAGCGGCGTCCGGACCTCCCGGATGCGCTCGCGCTCGAACTGGTCGTGGCCGAGCCGGCTGATCTCCGACGGAGAGCGCTTCAGGTCGTCGCGCGGCGCCAGGTAGATCTCCACGACGACGCAGGACGCGGCGGGGGCCGGAAGGTCCGTGGCCGGGACGGCGGGATCGGGGACATCCTGGGCGGCGGGGCCGGGGACGTCCTGGGCGGGGTCGGGGACATCCTGGGCGGTCGCGGCCGCGGCGAGGATGAGGCAGAACCAGACACCGAGACAGACACGGAAGTTCGTAGCAGGCCTCATTTGCTCTCCTCCCCGTTCTCTTCCCCGTTCTCTTCCCCGTTCTCCTCGGCCTTCTCCTCGGCTTCCGCGTCGCGCTCGAAGTTCACGAACACGACGATCGGGAAGCCGCCCCGCAGCACGCGGACGACGACGCGCCGGTCGCCGCGTTTCTGTTTCTTGAGCGC
>JBDLIY010000206.1:0-7079 GCA_039714635.1 Planctomycetota bacterium | reverse complement strand
TCGGGCGAGGGCCTCCTCCCCCTCCTTCAGCAGCGCCACGCCGAGTTCCTCGAACTCGGCCACCTCCTCGTCGAAGAGCTTCCGTTCCCGGTTCTCGACGTCGTCACCGGGCTTCTCCCACGCCTTGCGGGCGGTCTCCCACTCGGTCTTCCCCTTCACCTCCCACTCCCCGGACTTCCCCTTCCTGTAGCCGAGGCGGCCTCGCGCGGTCCGGTGGTCCGGCTCGAGACGGATGGCCAGGTGGTAGTGGGCGAACGCGCACTTCAGGAGCTTCTTGCCCTTCGCCCAGTTGCCGAGGCGGAAGTGCTCCTCGGCCAGGTCGTGCTTCAGCTTCGTGACCCGCTCCAGGGGTGTGGGCTCTTCCTTCTTCGCGAACGCGGGGAGGAATGGCAGGAGGAGCAGTGCGAGGAGAATCACCCTGTTCACGTTCATACGGGACATATTCTGTCCGGAATCCCGCCGGGCGCAACCTCAGCCGCGAATCTCTTCCGGGCTCCACCGGTGGTCGGCGAGGTAGACGAGGCGGTCGCCGGCCTCGGGAGCGAGGTCCGTGAAGCGCGTGAAGGTCTCCCGCCCGCGGGCGACGGCGAGGACGTTGAGGTCGCCGTCCATCAACCGCTTGACCAGGTCGCCGTAGCCGGGCAGGCCCTCCACGTCATCGAGTTGCGTGCTGTACAGCGTGTCGCCCCCGAGGTTGCTCGTGATGAGATCGAAGGTCTGGCTGATCCCGGGGTCCTGCGCCTCCTGGACGAGGAGGTTCCCCGTGATGTGGAGCCCGGTGACGATCGCGTCGCAGTTCGCGGCGGCGAAGAGCTTCCGGTGCTCGACGTTCATGCACTCGGCCACGATGTGGAGCTCCGGCTTGATCGCGTCGATCACGGACGAGGCGGAGGCGACCACGGCGTCGCTGCTCGCGTCGTCGTAGGAGGTGGCGAGGACGATCACCTTCGAGGCGTCGCGGATCTTCGCCCGCTCGTAGGTGGCCGCGGAGAGCGTGCTGCCCCGCACGAAGAAGACGTCCGGGCGACGGAACGGGAGCCGATCGAGGCGATCGCTGACGATGACGATCTCCGACGAGCCCTCCCGGTCGCGGTCGGACTGGATCTCGGTGATCAGCTGCTCGACGCGCGCTTCCGAAGGGAAGTGAACGATGATCGTGTGCCCCGTGGCGTGGATGTTGGCCATGCCCCTCTCCCCTCTGAACGCCATCTCCGTGAACCAGTCGATGAGAAGCCCGAAGAAGATGGAGAACGCGGTCAGGCCGATGATGATGATGAAGACCGTCATGCCGATCCGGGCGCCGGCGGTGCTGGCCGAGAGGTCGCCGTAGCCGATCGTCGTGATGGAGACGATGCTGTACCAGAGCGCGTCCCCGAACGTGATGGTCGGGTCCTGTTCCCCGTCGAAGACGTAGAAGCAGATCGCGTTGCCCATGACGGCAATCGTGATCAGGAGCCCCACGACGAGCACTCCGAAGGCTTTGTGGGCCCGCGCGCGCCGGACCAGGCGAATCAGCTGAACGAGAAACACGTCTCCCTCCCGAGCGCGGGATTCTAACGCGGGGACGGGGCGGGGGCGAAGTGTGGCCGGCGGAGCCACCAGACGGCGAGGAGGACGAACGTCGTCGCGGCGGCCGCGAACGCGATCCCGTCGAGCAGGAGCATCCGGCTCCGCATTTCCCCCGGCTCGGCCTGCGTCGAGAAGATGATCAGGTCGAGGCCGGTGATCGTCATGCCGTGGATCGCGTAGAGGAGTGTGATGAGCGGCGCCCAGGGCTTCCCGCGGATCCAGCCGACGCCGGCGAGGATGAGCAGCGCGCCGAGGAAGGTCCCGTCGGCGGAGGAGAGGGTGGCCCACGGAACGGTGAGTCCGAGGGCGTCGACGCCGTGCGCCGACCACTCGTCCAGCAGCCGGCTGAAGCTCAGGCCCAGCAGGCGCGAGACGTTCTCGACCAGCGGCACGAAGCCGGTCAGCACCCCCACCACGCCGCCCAGGATCAGGAGCCGCCCGGCCCACTTCGCGGTTCGAGTCACGTCCGCCATCGTTCCTCCCCGTTCCACCCTACCGGCCCCGCACGACAGCGGCACGCGGGGATTCCTTTCAAAGCAAGTCCGCCCATACCCGATGATCTCTGCGGCATTCACCCGGAGATCACCATGACGGACCGTCTGATTCCGCCCCACGGCGGCGAACTCGTGAACCTGATCGAGGACCCGGAGGCCGCGACCGAACTGCGCGGTGGCTCCCGCGACTGGCCGTCGTGGGACATGAACGCGCGGCAGACCGGCGACATCGAGCTCATGCTGACCGGGGCGTTCTCCCCGCTGACCGGCTTCCTCGGGCAGGCCGACTACGACTCGGTCGTGGCCGACATGCGCCTCGCCGACGGGACGCTGTGGCCGATGCCGGTCGTCCTCGACGTCAGCGAGGATTTCGCCGCGAAGGTCGAGGTCGGCGGCCACGTGGCGCTGCGCGACCCCGAAGGCGTGATGCTGGCGGTCCTCGACGTGACGGACAAGTTCACGCCGGACCGGGAGGCGGACGCGCAGGCGATCTACAAGACGACCGACACGTCCCACCCGGGCGTGGCCCGGTTCGTCGAGGAGTACGGCCCGGTCTTTATCGGCGGGACGATCCGCGGGATCCAGGTGCCACTGCACCACGACTTCCGGCCGCTGCGGATGACGCCGGCGGAGACGCGCCACGAGTTCGCGCGCCTCGGCTGGCGGAAGGTGCTCGGCTGCGAGACGCGGAAGGAGATCCACCGGGCGCAGGTGGAGCTGATCCTGCGCGCGTCGAAGGAGACGGAGACGAACCTCCTGATCCAGCCTTCGGTCGGCCTGGCGTCGCCGGGCGATCGGGAGCACTACACGCGGATCCGCGCCTACCAGGCGATCCTGCCGCGGTTCCCGCGGTACACGGTGAAGCTGTCGATCCTCTCGCTGTCCACGCGCTACGCGGGGCCGCGGGAGGCGCTGTGGCACGCGATCGTGCGGAAGAACTTCGGCTGCTCGCACTTCCTGGTGATGCGGGACCACGCGTCGCCTCCGATCGGCGGGAAGGTGCTGTCGTTCTACGGCCCGCAGGAGGCGTACGAGCTGGTGGCGGAGCACGAGGAGGAGCTCGGCGTCACGCCGATCCCGGGCGAGCCGCTGGTCTATGTCGAGGATCTGGACGCGTTCCGGACGGCGGAGCAGGTTCCCGCGGGCATGCGGCCGCTGCGTCTCTCGGACGAGGCGCTGCGGGAGCGGCTGCACGCCGGGCGGAGTATCCCCGAGTGGTTCACGTTCCCCGAGGTGGCCAGCGAGCTGGTGCGGACCTATCCGCCGCGGCACCGCCAGGGCTTCACGGTGTTCCTGTCGGGCCTGTCGGGCTCGGGGAAGTCGACGATCGCGAACGCGCTGCTGGTGAAGCTGCTGGAGATGGGCGACCGGCCGGTGACGCTGCTGGACGGCGACATCGTGCGGCGGAACCTCTCGTCGGAGCTCGGCTTCTCGAAGGAGCACCGCGACCTGAACATCCTGCGGATCGGTTTCGTGGCGAGCGAGATCACGAAGAACGGTGGCATTGCGCTGTGCGCGCCGATCGCGCCGTACACGAGCACGCGGAAGTCGGTGCGGGATCTGATTTCGGGGGTGGGCGGCTACGTGCTGGTGCACGTCTCGACGCCGCTGGAGGTCTGCGAGCAGCGTGACCGGAAGGGTCTGTACGCGAAGGCGCGGGCGGGGATCATCCCGGAGTTCACGGGCATCTCGGACCCCTACGAGGTCCCGGAGGACGCCGAGGTCCGGATCGACACGACGGACATGACGCCGGAGGAATCGGCGAACCGGATCATCCTGCACCTGGAGCGCCTGGGCTACATCGGCGGCCGCACGAGAAACGGCCCGCGCTGAGCGTGTCTCCTCCATACGGAGTCAGGGCAAAACCAGCACATACACGCGAACGGCGCGCAGATTGCCCTGACTCCGTATGGAGGAGTTATCGCAGGATCAGCGTCAGGCGCGGGCGTTCGCGGTAGCGGGCGGCCCAGCGGCGGACATCCTTGCGCTCGTCGTCCCTCGCCAGCTTCGTGAGCAGCGCCACGGCCTCCGGGTCCTGCAGCTGGGCCAGCGCCCACAGCGCCGCCTGCCGCTCTCGCGGATCCTCCGCCGCGGCCAGCATTCCCTCGAGGTCCGTCGTGCCGGCCACCTTCGCGTCGGGCTTCGCCGTGCGCACGCTCCGCGCGATGCGTCCAAGCGCGTGCGCCGCCTCGACCCGCACCTCCGCCGACGCGTCGGCCACGAACTTGCGCGCCACGGCGACCGACTCCCCGCCGCCCACCGCGCCCAGGACCTGCACCAGGCCGGCCCGCGCCGCGGCCTCCGCCGTCTCGAGGCGCTTCGCGATGAGCCCGGGCACCGCCGGATCCTTCAGCACGGCCAGAGCCTCGCCGATCGTCCCGCGGATCGTCCGGCCCGCCTTCCCGTCGAGAACGGAGACGAGCGCCTCGCCGGCGCCCTTCGGCCGCGCCGCCGCCACCGCCATCGCCAGCGCGTCTTTGCTCGCCTTGCCGAACGGATGAGCGAGGAACGCCGCCAGCACCTTCGCGCGCCGTGCGCCGTTCAGGCCGTGGTGGAGATCGCCGCGGCGGACGAAGTCCGTCGCCGCGCTCCATGCCACGCCCGGCTCCGGATCCTGCATCCACTCGACCAGGAGTCCCTGGAGCGCCTCCCGGTCGGCCGGGCGGTCGCCGTCCGCGAGCGTCGCCGCGATCCGCCGGACCATCCCGGGCAGACGCGCGATGGCGCCCTCCTCCGGAATCGCGCGGATGCTGGTCGGGCCGGTGAGGGCCCGGTAGACATCGCCCGAACCCCGGCGGGCGAGGAACAGGAGGTGGTTCCGTCCCGCACGCCACGGAGGAGTGTGGTCCGTGTCGGGATACGCGACCACGAGGCTCGTCCCGGTCGTCGCGTCACCCCGGATGTTCTCGGTGACTGAAAACACCACTCGGAGATCCCCGGCCTCGTCCTCCGCCACGCTGACGAGGCGCGCCATGGCGACGAGATCGGCGTGTTCCGTCTGGTATCCGAGCGCCAGGCTCTCCCGGGCGTGGGAACTCGCCACCACCGGGACGGCGGACCCGAGAAGCACCGCGATCGCGATCAGGATCCTCATCATCTCACCTGCCCTCGTCGTAGATGACCCGCCGCACCAGGTACGCATGGACGTGTGGGGCGAAGCGCTGGAACTCGGTGCCGGTCCGGCTCATCAGGCTGAAGTTGCTGCCGGTGGCCATCAGGTTGTTGAGCCCGGCCACGGACAGGTGGCCGGAGGTGTTCGGGTTGAGGCTCGTGGCGTCCGTGAAGGCGTTTCCGTGGTGCGCGCCGCCGAACTGCCCGGTCTTCGGCGCGCCGTCCGCGACCACCCCGAGAGAGTGTCCGATCTCGTGAGCGGCGGTCGCCGAGAGGTAGAGCGCCACGAGTTCGACCGCATCCATGATCTCGTCGTAGCGGACGTTGTGGGTCGTGTCGGTCGAGGTCAGGCGGTCGAACGTGTCGGCGAGGACGTCGTCGTCGCTCGCGTGCTCACCCACCGGCGTACCGCCGTGGATCGTCACGAACTTCGCCGAGATCTTCCCGAAGAAGGGGCGCGACGGGTAGCCGTTCACCTCGCGCTTCAGCATCGAGGCGACGAATACGCCGGCCGATCCGTTCGTGTTGAGGCTCGCCTGGCTCGTGGTGTTCCGCGTGTCGTACCAGCCCCGGCCGTTCATCGAGCCGGCGACGTACGGGTCCGACTCCGCGCCGCCCGTCCCGCCGAACGAGATCTCGGAGAAGGCCTGCCCGCTGTTGTTCGACGCCGAGGTCGAGAGCACGGGCATCGAGCCGAGCGAGCCCTGCTCCCCGGCCAGGAGGAACTCCACGTCCGGGGCGTCGGTTCCGTGCGTCCCGTCCGCGCCGATACCGAAACGCATCCGGAGGATCTCCCGGACCCGCTCCGCGACGAGGCGCTGCAGGATCGCGTTGGTGCCGATCGTGAACCCGTTCCAGGTGCCCGCCGCCGCCGTCGTCATGTTCGGCGACTGCAGGCCGACCACCCGGAGCGCCTCCGCGAAGTCGACCGTCGCGTTGGCGACGTTCGTCGTCGCGGTTCCCTGCTTCGCGGGGCTGGCCTGCGTGGACCAGGTGTGCGAGTAGTGGTCGAGGTCGAACCGGAGGATCCAGGTCTCGCGGGCCGGGAACGGGTCGAGGTCGCCGGTGCCGGCCATGGAACTCATCCCTCGTCCGAGCACGTCCACGGTGATGACTTTCGCCGTCGCCGGATTGCCGGCGCGGTCGTTCACGAGGAACGTGAACGTCACGTTGTCGGCCGCGTCGATCTCCGAGGTGGCCGGAATGCGCCACTCCGCGTACGTCTGGGTGAGGGTGAAGTTCGACGCCAGTTCGGCGCTCGCGGCCGTCGATCCGATCGCCCGGTTGCACTTGACGGAGAACGTCGCCGGGTCGATCCCCGCACCGCCCTGGTCCGAGAACTCCGCGCGCAGCAGGAAGCCGTTCTGCGGCAGGAAGAGGTCGAACCCGTTCCCGCCCTGTCCGGCCGCGTTGACGTACGTCCCCGAACCGTCGAACGCCGCCGGGATCCCTTCCACGGAGACGAGATCGATGGAGGGCGCCGTCTGGTCGCCGCCCGTGCCCGTCCCGAAGATCGTCGAGGCCGCCCCGAAGGCGTTGCCGCACAGGTCGGTGAGGCCGGCGCCGATCGAGACGGTGTAGGTCGTCGAGGCGGAAAGCTCGGTGTGGGGCACGAGATGGACGGTCTTCAGATCATCCTCGATCCAGATCGCCGCGCCGACCGGCGTCTCCCCGGCGAGCAGTGCGACGTTCGTCGTCCGCACGGTCCGCGGGTCGAGCTCCTCGCTGAACACGAGCGTGATGCCGGCCGTCGTGAGGTGGGCCGTCGCGCCATCCGCCGGCGTGATCTGCGTGAGCATCGGGCCCGCCTCGTCCACGATGTCGGACGAGATGGTGAAGGTCCGCTGGTCGAACGTGCTGCTGGCCACGCGGTTCACGACGAGGTTCACCCCGCCGATCGACTCG
>JBDLIY010000205.1:0-7118 GCA_039714635.1 Planctomycetota bacterium | reverse complement strand
GGACGATCGCGGTGCGTAAGGTGACGGAGGTTCGGTTGAGAAGGTCCCCCGCGGGACTGCGAGCCGGCTCCCGACCCGACTGGTCTCAGAGGACGCCCCTCAGCATGTCGACCACCGCCTTCACGGCGAAGGGGAGCGCCACGGGCAGCACGGGCGTGACGACCGCCCCGAAGAACGACTTCATGGACCGCACGTTGAACGGCCAGACGGGCAGCCGCTTCCTCAGGGACTGCATCAGCGCATCCAGCTTCGCGAGATCCTCGTAGCGGTCTTCTCCCCCGGTCCGGATCGCCTCCACGTGGGCGGCGTACTGCTCGATGAGGGGCCGGAGGAACTCCCTCTTCACGCCCTTCATGCGCCGGTGCGGCGCCGCCAGCGGCAGGAAGAAGAGGATCGGCGCCAGGACCGCGTAGCTGCCCAGGAGTACCGGATTGCCGATGTCATGCATCAGCGGGAGATCCTGCACCACGATCCGGTCGATCACCTTCAGCGACAGGTAGAGACCCATGAGGAAGAGAATCGAGTTGAAGTACATGCTGACGTCCCCGATTCGCCCGAGGCCGCAGCAGCCGTCCTCGTGGAGGGGCCGCACCGGGACGCGAGGCCCGAACTTCCGGAAGAACCGGTTCAGGGCCCAGGCGAACACGAGGGCGTTCCAGACGAGGTGCGTCATCCAGTAGACCAACGCGACCTGGACGACGACCGAGAGCAGGCCGGCCACGCTGAATCCGGAAGGCGTGCCGAGCATCCCCTTGAGCAGTTCCCCGTTCGTGATCCAGGTGCCGTACGGCTCGTTGGTCAGGGCCTGGGAGAAGTACACCGCGTTCAGGGCGAGTGTCAGGAGCAGGAAGACGGCGGACAGAAACGGCGGATTGAGGACCTTGTCCGCGGTGCCCAGGAACTGGCGGTACCGCGTTCGGTCCTGCTCCCGGAAGTCGACGGTCAGTCTCCGGAACAGGCCGGGGATCGCCCGGTAGTACGTCACCGTCAGGCCCACGGCGAGCGGGAAGAGAACGAGGATGGACAGGGACCAACTCAGATTTCGCCCGTAGGTCAGGTATCCGGCGTGGTCGGGATTCGGAGGCGTCAGGATCCCGGCCAGCGACATGGGCAGGGAGACGGCGACGAGGAACCCGACGCCGATGACCGCAGGTGCCCACTTCCGGGCGATCAGGGTCCGCACGAGGGGAACGCGTCGGCAAGGTTCCAGGCGCTCCGCTTCCTTCCTTCCACCCTCATCCTCTGCCATCGCCGCGACCTCCGATCGAGTCCCTGTCGGCAGGGGCCCGGCCTGACTGATTCGTGGCACAGGTCGAGGCCGGGTCAGTCCAGGGTCCGGACCTCCACCTTCAGGAAGTCGGCCGTGCCCGTGTGGACGGCGATGCCGACCGGCTGCGGGGAACCGTCCACATCGGCTTCGACCTGCTTCCCGCCGTCGACCCAGACCTGCATCCGGGTCCCGCGGCGGACGACGACGATCTCGATCTCGCCGACGGGCGGGACGCGCTTCGCGCCGGGCGCGGCCGCGGGCTGGTCGTTCCGGTAGATGAACGTCCCGTTCCCCACGACCATTCCGCAAGCCCCCTTGCCGAGCCGGACCTGGACTCCGGCACCGATCCCCCGCGTCCGGATCCTCACGCGGACCGCGCAGTCGCCGAACTTCTCCTCACCGAGCTCGCAGACGCTCCAGGTCGCCTGGCCCTTCGGGTGGGTCGCGGTGATCTTCCCTTCCGCGCGCTTCCACTGCCCAACCTGCTCGGGGCGCAGCTTCGCGTCGATCAGCGACCGCCAGTCCTCCGGCTTCCCCACGATCTCGGCGGGAAGCGGCCTCGGGTGACCGTGGCGGTCCGCGAGCAGGAGCTTCACCTCCGGCCGCAGCACGTACTCGTCGAGGTCCGCCCGCCAGGCCTTCTCCAGCGCCCGAAGGTCCACGCCGAACACCTTCTTCGCCGGCGTCCCCGTGTAGTGGCGCTTCACCTTCGTCATGCCGTACTCGTCGAGAAGGAACCGGACGTAGCTGCCGGCGATGTCGTAGCCGTTCATCTTCGGGTGCGCCTTCTGCCAGGCGTAGAAGTCGCCTCCGACGAGAGTCCCCAGCGCAGGAAGCTCGGCGCGGTCGAGGTAGTACTTCCCGACGGCACGGACCGGGATGCCGTGCACGTACTCGAGAAGGGCGTTCGCGAGCCCTTCCGTGAGAAACCGGCTCTTCGCCTCGGAGCCGGTATGCGGAAGCTGCCCGGACACCAGGTGCACGAGTTCGTGGTATCGCGTCTGGTCGTTTCCATGGGGCACGTGCGTCTCGCGGCCGGAGGTGAAGCCGCCCACCGCGAGCCCCGTGCGCTTCTGCAGGTCGGCCACGTCGTCGTAGAGGCAGAGCTGGAATCGCCCGTCCGGCGTGAACTCGAGCTTGCGGCAGATGTCCGCGAAGTCGCGCTCGGCGTGGGCGGAGTCACGCTCGACGGCCGCGCCCGCCCGTGAGCCGGGGTGGTACTTCACGTCGAAGTGCTTCGTTTCGAAGATGCCGGCGAGGGCGCCTTCTTCCTCGGCGACCCCGACGGAGAGGAGCGAGAAGAGGATGAGGATGAAGGTAGGGACACACGCTCTGCCCATGGCGTTCCTCCGGAGAGATGGAGCCGTTGCTCTCCACCATACCCGGGAATGGCGTGGGCGAGGACCCGCGCGGAGGAAGCTCCGGGCCCGGTCCCGTCAGCCGAGGCCGAGAAACAGCGACAGGCCGTCGTCCAGCGCCTCGAGCTCTTCGCCGGAGATCCGTCCGAACACCCTTCGAACGCGCCGCTTGTCCACCGAGCGCAGGTGGTCCACGAGCGCGTGGGAAGGCCTCAGGAGGCCGCTCCCGTTCGGGCGCAGGAGAGGATACAGAGCCCCCTCTCCTTCGGTTCCCGTCACCGGCACGACGCAGACGAGCGGGTACCGCTGATCGTCCGTTACCGCGGGATCGCTCACCACGACGCAGGGGCGGAAGCCTCTCTGCTCAGGACCGATCATGGGGTTGAGATCGAGCAGGATCAGGGCTCCCCGGTCGAGCCTCAACGATCCTCCTCCACCCATCCCGTCTCCGAGACCCACCGGATCGGGACTCCGGCCTCCATGTCGACGAGGCCGTCCGCGTCCTCGGCGGGCAGATCGGCGGCCCACTCCTCGAACCCTTCCGCCACGATGTCTCCGGTCTCCGGGTGCGGCTGACGAAGGGAGCGCTTCAACTCCTCGAGCCGCCGCAGTTCGAGCTCACGGCGAACGGCCTCGAGGATGAAGCGGCTCCGGTTCTTCTCGAACCGATCGATCTCCCGGATCACTCCGGCCGGCATGGTCACGGTCACTCGATCCATGGGACACTCCCTTACTGAGAGTATGATCATACTCCTTGGAGCCGGGCGGATCAAGGTGGGGCAACCCGCGTCGTCACCGCCGGCGCAGCCACCCGTCGCCGTCCTGCCGCCAGGTCTCCCGGATCGCGGGCCGCCCGCCGCCGGTCGTTCGACGGATCCCGATCTCCACGCGGGCGCCGGTCTTCTTCACGTCGAACGTCCAGCGCTTCGCCTCCTCGGCCCGCCCCTTCGCCGGCAGCGCCAGGAGCGCGTGGAGGAAGGTGCGCCGCGTCCGCCGCGCGGTGTCGACGACCTCGATTCGCCAGGCCCCGGCGTTCGGGTCGGTCTTCGCGTCGGGAGGATGGTTCCGGCCGCCGGCGAAGTACTCCCGGCCCGGCCCGCCGATCACCCGGACCTTCCGCTCCTTCGGGGCGGGCAGGAGCAGTCGCACGACGAGCGCCCCGCCACCGCTTGCCGCCACGATCTCGTCCTCGCCGACCTCGGGTCGCGCTGACGTGTGCAGCAGCCAGCGCGTCTCGAAGGACGAGTCGCCGGTCACCACCTCGTCGTAGACGATCACGAGGTCGGGGTAGCGGTGCAGGAAGTGGCGGACGAACCGCTTCACCTTCCCCTTCCCGTAGGACCGGGTCGCGTCCCCCACGGCGTAGCAGTAGTCCTCGTCCGCCTCGAAGTGGACGATCCGCCCCACCTCCCGCGCCGCCTTCTCCGCCGCCGGCGCCGTCGCCCGGCCCGGGAACGGCACGCGGCGCTGCCCCCCGTCGTTGCTGCCGCCGTCCCCCTCGTGGGACCAGGTCGCCTTCGGGAATGTCTCGTTCGGATCGAGAACGGTCACCGTGTTGTGGGCCACGGAGCGGGAGTAGTAGTTCGCGCGATGGGAGGAGTACTCGTTGACCCCGCTGTCGAGGGCCAGGCGGGCGCGGAAGAAGATCGTGAACGCGTTGTTGTCGAGGTGCTGGTGTCCGGCCATGAACGGACCGCACTGGAACGTGGTCACGACGGCGCCCGGATCCCCGAAGGCGCTGTGCGAGTACACGTGCCCGATCCCCTCGAAGAGCCGGGCGCGGGGCAGATCCGTCAGCGGCGCCGCGCGCACCTTCGGGTCGCGGAAGATCAGGATCGGCCAGACGACCTGGGGATAGCGGCACGGGATCGAATCCGCGAGCGTTCGCGCGATTCCGTCCCGGTACTCCCGGGCCACGAGTTCGAACGTCGACCGCGTGCCCTGCCCCCAGGTGAGACCGCTCGGGCAATCCTCCAGGCGGACCATCGTGCCGTCCGGCAGCCGGCCGAAGGCGTTCCAGATCGCGTCGTGCTCGAGCAGGACGGACCGCGGGAAGAGGTCCTCGCCCGTGGCGCTCTTCCACGCCGCCAGGAGCCGCCCGAGCGGCCGCGCGTACCCCCAGTTGTTGTAGGAGAAGCCCTCGCAGTGGCCGCCCGCGCGATCCCCGGCCTCGCCGCCCGCCGTCTCGTTCGACGCGGGAAGCGCGTGCCGCTTGAGCCAGATCTCCGCCTCCGCGAAGAGTTTCGCAGCGGTCTTTTCGAAGCCCGGCTCGTGGGCCAGCGCGAGGGCGACGTGGAGCTGCCCCATGTGCTCCAGGAGGAAGTGGTTGTTGTAGTCGCTGTGGCGCCAGAGCTTCTTCACGCGGTCGAGTTGGCGGAGGAGGCCCCGGCCGGCCCGGAGACGTTCGTCGGCGGTGAGGCTCCCGTGCACCCAGTCGAAGGCGAAGGCGGCGGTGGGGACGTACTCGAGGCAGGTCCACGGGTTCTCGATGGTCTCGTCGGCCATGCGCAGGAGCCACTTCGCCGCCATGCGGGCGTAGCGCTCCTCCCCCGTCACGGCGTGAAGCAGCGCGTAGGACGGCAGGTAGTGGCGCCCCTGGTTGTCGAGCCGCGCCTCCATGCGGAGCATCCCGTCGCAGCGCGTCTTCATCTGATCGAAGAGTTTCCGGGAGACAGGGTCGGTCCGGAGCCGGGTCTGAAGAGCGGCGAGGGAGGCCGGCGTGAGGAGCATGCGCGGTCGTGCCGTGGAGACGGCGTCGACGTCGCCCTTCGGGACGAGGGGGTCCTGGCCGGCCGCGGCGGCGGCGGGAAGGAAGCCGATCAGGAGAAGAAGACAGATGAGTGCCCGGGGTGGTCCTGACATGAAGTCTGGAATCCTACCATCCAGATTTCAGGGTCATCCTCACTCCCCCAGCTCCGTCGTCTCCTCGAACTCCATCTTCGTGTACGACGCCACGATCTCGAGGAACCGCTCCGCCGCCGCCGTCCAGGTGTACTTCTCCGCCCGCTTGCGGCCGGCGCCGATCATCTTCGCGCGCAGGCCCTCGTCCGTGAGCACCCGGTTCACCGCCGTGCCCCACGCCGCCGGGTCGTCCGGGGAAAGCAGCGCCGCCGCGTTCCCCGCCACCTCTTTCAGTGCCGGCGTCGCCGAGCAGACCACCGGGGTGTCCGTCGCGAACGCCTGGAGCAACGGCAGGCCGAAGCCTTCATAGAGGGACGGCATCACCAGCGCCGCCGCGCCCGCGTAGAGCGCCGGCAGGTCGTCCTCGGGGACGTAGCCGCGGAAGTCCACGCGGTCCGCGACGCCGAGCCGCTTCGCCGTCGAACGCAGGCGCTTGTCCTCCGGGCCGCCTCGGCCGCTGAGCACCAGGTCCGGCAGTTTCGGGTCGGCGGCCAGCATCTCGAGAAGGAGGCCGAGGTTCTTGCGGCGCTCGAAGACGCCGACGGACAGCAGGTAGCTCCGCTTCGACTCCGCCGCCCGGAACCCGGCGTCCACGCCGTTCGGCACGACGAAAACGCGGTCCTCGGGAAGGCCGAGGTGCTCGCGGATCTCGCCGCGGATCGCCTCGGAGACCGTGACCACGGTCTTCGCGCGGCGGACGTCCTTCCCGAAGCGGCGGCGGAAGTACCACCGCCGGGCGAACGAACCCTCGCCGGGGAGAACGAGGTAGCGCAGGTCGTGCACCGTGAGGAGCGTGCCGTAGGTCAGGCCCCGGATCACCGGGAAGTGGTCCGTGACGAAGAGATCGATCCCGTCCTTCGCGAGCCGCCGGGCGAACCACTTCCGGCTCTCGAAGTAACGCTTGAACGCGCTCCGCGGGGAGAGCGGCGTCTTGAAGTGGGCTTCCAGCGGGCCGGGGAATTCCGGCGCCAGGTCGAACTCGCGCGGCGAGTAGAGGACGAAGGTGTGGTCGATCCCGAGCCGCGCGGCCTCGCCGTAGAGATTCAGAAATCGGTCCCGGGCGCCGGACGCCATCTCGTCGAACGCCGTCCCGTTGAGCCCGATCCTCAAGCCGCCACCGATCCGAGCAGGCGGATCGCCTCGCTCGCCACGCCGGTCCAGCGGAAATCGCCGACGCGCTCGTGGCCGCGGAGGGTGAGATCGTTCCGAACGGCCTCGTCCTCGATCGCGCTCCGGAGCGCCTCGGCCAGCGCCGCGGGCGACGCCGGGTCGACGAGGAGCGCCGCGTCCCGTACCACCTCCGGCACCGCGCCGGCGCGCGCCGCCACGACGGGCGTACCGCACGCCATCGCCTCGAGGGGCGGGAAGCCGAAGCCTTCGGAGAGAGACGGATAGGCGAGGACGGCCGCCAGGTTGTAGAGGCGGACGAGGTCCCGGTCGGGGACGAAGCCGAGGGGCCGGACGCCGGGGCCGGGCTTCACTTCGTCCGGGGAGACGCCCGCGAGGACGAGGACCGGGGCCGGGTCCATCCGCTCCCGCAGCCGCGCCACCGCGCGGACGAGCACCGGCAGGTTCTTCTTTCGCCGCGC
>JBDLIY010000204.1:0-7127 GCA_039714635.1 Planctomycetota bacterium | reverse complement strand
ATCTCCCCGGACAGCGCCCCGAGCTTCGACGCGTCCGGGCGCCGGCTGGTCGTCCCCACGGAGGGAGAGATCACGACCCTCGACGCCGGGACCGGGGAGGTCCTCTTGCGTCACGAGGAATCCCGGATGCCCCAGCACGTCGCCCTTCATCCCGGAGGAGAAGGGCTCGCGTGCTCCGTGGCGAGTCGCGGGGGCGCGGACACCCTCTGGTATCTCCGTCTCTCGTCGTCCGGGCGGACGATGGCCGCGCGCAGGTACGTCGCCTCGTGCTACGCGATGGCGTTCGCTCCCGACGGGAAGTGGATCGCTGCGGCTTCCCGCCTCCGCGTCCTGCTCCTCTCCCCGGAGACGATGGAGATCGACCGCGCGCTTCACGGCTTCCCCGGCCGCGTCACCGCCGTGGCCTTCTCGCCGGACGGCCGCTCCCTCGCGGCGGCCGGCTATCGCGTGGCCCGCCTCTTCGACCTCTCGGGCAGCGTTGCGCCGCGGTCGTTCCCGGTCAAGGGCCGGCCGACATCGGTGGAGTTCTCCGGGGACGGCTCCCGCCTGGCGGTCGGCTCGACCGCCGAGGTCCGGTCCTACGACCTTGGCCCGAACGATCCACGCGTCCTGCGGGGGCACGCCACCTGGGTCTACAACGTCGCGTTCAGCCCCGACGGGACCCGGCTCGCCTCCTCGGACTTCGACGGCGGCGCCATCGTGTGGAATCCCGTGACCGGCGAGCGCGCCGCCACGTGCATGGAGGCGGGGGCGAGGAGCGTGCTCCAGTTCTCGGCGGACGGCACGCAACTGCTCCTCGGCTCGCGTCGCGGAACGAAGCCTTGCCGGACGTGGAATCCGGTCACCGGGCGCAAAGGGACCGCGGAGCCCGGGGACCCGTCCCGGACGGGACTTCACGATCACTACGAGGAGACCCTGGGCTACCAGGAGTGCCGCCAGGTCCACGGCCGCGACGAGAGAGTCCGTCTCGAGCACGAGGGGAAATGGCCGGTCCGGGTCGTCGTGAACGGACAGGTGTCCCTCCGGCTGGGGGCCGGCCGCCCGGGCCGTCCGCAGGCGATCGCCCTCTCGCCTGACGAGAAACGGGCGGTCACGGGCCACACGGACGGGACGGTCGCCCTCTGGGACCTCTCGACCGGCCGCGAACTCGCCCGCGGCGGCGGCCACACGGGCACCGTCTTCGCCCTCGAGTTCCACCCGGACGGCTCCCGCGTGGTCAGCGGGGGCAACGACGGCCTCATGATCGTCCGGAACCCCTCGGACCTCCTCCCGCTCGTCTCCCTGCGGGGCCACGAGAGCTACGTCCACGACCTCGATTTCAGGCCCGACGGGAAGATGCTCGCCTCCGCGTCCGGGGACGGCACGGTCCGCGTCTGGGACGCGACCCCGCACCTCGAGCGCCGTCCCACCTCGAATCGCTGAAAAAACTCGCCGCGATCTCTGCCGGATTCACCGCCGCCCTGCGCATGGGATGTCACGGAACAGGAATCGAAAGGCGGCAAGTCATGAATCGGATCACTGGGAAGTCGACCATCGGAACCATCATCGTCGTCCTCGCCCTGGCGGTCTTCGCCGGCCGTGCGCTCGGGGCGGACGAGTTCTCCTACCGGGACGGTCCGACCGGCGGGAACCTGGGCACGATCCTCTACTACGAGGTGAAGGAGGACTACTCCGTCGACCTCAACGTGAAGTTCAGCGATCCGGACAAGCTGCCCGGCGGCGTCGGCGGGCCGAACGGGAAGTGGCTGCTCCGGCCCCTCGGCTGGAAGGGGACCGACATGGAGAAGGTCCTGCTCCGGACCCACGTGGCCATTCTCTCGACCAGGGAGATCCGCTGGGACTTCATCGAGCTCGTGAAAGGCGTCCTGACCGTGAAGAAGGGGTACCGCTGGGACGGCGCCTCCACGATCGGCAACGACTGGAACATCAACGACAACAAGCCGGTCTACCTCCGAGGGTCCTGCATGCACGACGCGATGTACGACCTGATGCGGATGGGGTACCTCGCCCACGACACGAAGGGCAACGACGACTGGTCGGACGACGGCTTCAAGAACCGCCTCACGGCGGACTGCCTCATGCACATGCTCTTCAAGGAGGACGGCGAGGACACGCTGATCAACGAGTTCAAGTTCGTCCGGTACGGCGGCGCGGAGAAGACGCAGATGATGGCGACGAACATGGGCGGGAAGCTGCTCCTCGCGCCGTGGAAGTACTACGTCTCCCGGCTTGGCGCGTGGATGTCGGAGGACGGCGTGGAGCTCAAGTTCCTCGACGCGGACGCGGCGGACAAGGACCCGCTCCACTACGGGATGATGCCCCACGAGTACCGAGTCCTGCGGTGGACGGAGATGCCGGGGGTCCCCGAAACGGTCGGGGAAATTCAGGACTGGCTCCCGATGCCGGACTCCGGGTTCTTCGAGCCGACCATGAGCTCGTACATCACGGACCCGACGGTCGAGGCGGGTCGCACCTACTTCTACCTGGTCGTCTCCACCACCGACGAGAGCGGCCGGGACTGGGACGACCGGCGTCACGACCAGAGCGACCTCGTCGAGATCACCGTCCCCGCCGACTGGAACCAGGAACCTCCTCCTCCGCCCCCGCCGCCCGCCGAGGTCTTCGCGGGGGACGGCTCCCTCTACGTGGCGAAGGGCGCCTTCGTCGTCGACTGGTCGAAGCACGCGAAGGGGCAGAGCTCCGACTCGCTGACCCTCATCGGCTGCGTGAGCCCGGCCGGCATGGCGGCGGACCTCTCCGGCGCCACGATCGACGTGAAGGTCGGCGGTGAGTCCCTCGTCGGTCCGATCGTGCTCGACGGGTCGGGGAAGGCGAAGTCGCCGAAGGCCTGGCGCGTCTCCCTGTCTCCGAAGACGGGGAGGTTCGTCGTGAAGATCGTCGGGCTGGACCTGCGGACGCTCCTCGACGTCAAGGACGTGGCCGGAGCGGCCATTTGCGTCGCCGAGTTCGCCGTCGAGTTCGAAGGGACGGATCTCGTCACGGCCGGGTGGGCGGGCGTGCTGGAGTTCGCCGGCCGGACGAAGGCTGCGAAGAAGACCGTCGGGAAGTTCTCCTTCCGGAAGAACGAGACCTTCACCGGCGCCTTCGTCCCGATGGGCGTCAAGGTGAAGGAGAGGGACGGGCTCTGCTCCCTCTCGATGAAGGGACCGTTCCGCGGCCACGGCGGCGGGCCGCTGGCGCCGGTCGAAGGGGCGGCGGCGATCACGATCACGATCGGCGACGCGGACCCGATCGAGGTCCCGTACGACGCGCTCGAGATCGACGGTGGGGACATCGGGCTCACGAAGGGAGCGGTGCCGGAGCTCGCGAAGTTCGCGATCGACGACGGGAAGAAATCGCTCGTCCTCCAGACGGACGGCCTCGAGGGGATCGGCCTGCCCCCGGCCGGGGAAGGGGAGACGACCGCGGTGATCGTCGTGCGGATCGTGGTCGAGGAGGCCGACGGCCCGCGGATCTTTAAGGCGACGATCGAGGTGAAGCGGAGTTCCACGGGCTCTGCGAAGTGATCGGGAGGCGGGCGGTGAGGTCGTCCGCCCGCTTCCGGCTTCAATCAGGAAAGTGACAGCGGAGGAGAGGAATGGTCATCGGATCCAGAAGTGCCCAGACCATCAACGAGAGCAGGCAGGACGCGTTTACGGATGGACAGGTGTCCATCACGAAAGACGAAGTCAGCGCGATGAAGGTGCTGGGCTGGAAGTGCGGCTCGAAGAAGCTCAAGGTCCACCACGTGTGGAAGCCGAACGGGAAGCTCTGGGGGCTCACGACGAGTCATCACAGCCACATCCAGGTCAACGACGGGAACGACAAGCCCTACTTCCACATCGGGATGTTCAACAGTGACGGGAAGGCGACCGTCATGCTGCGGCCCGGGAAGGTCACCTCGAGCTCGTACAAGTACAAAGACAGCACCAGCTACAAGCCCAACCCCATCGAAACGACCGGTGAAGACATCAGCATGGCTTTCGACTTCGCCATGGAGATGTGTGCGGGTGACTACGGGCTGCTCAAGAACAACTGCCAGAAGTTCGCCCGGATCATGATGACGCAGCTGGGGGCGAAGCACCACCGGAGCGTGTTCCACCCGTAGGCCGGCAAGCCGGGCCGCCGCCGGGTGAAGGCGGGGGCTCGCGGAGCGGGTTTCGGACTCCACGGGTACAGGACACCGCGCCACCGTCACGGGGCCGTCCTGAGCATGCCCTCTCGGACCGGGGCGCGCTCTCACCCGGAAAGCAGCCACCGCCATACCGGGACGATGCGGATTCCCTCCTCGCTCGAGTCCTCGTCGAGCCAGGTGACGATCGTGCCGGACCGGATCCGGAGTTCGCGCATCGCCTCCCGCAGCGCGGTCACCTCCCGCGCCCGGGTATCCGGGTCCGCGAGGTCCCAACAGACCTGGATCAGTCGGCGGGCGCCTCGACCCTCGGGAGTGACCACGAAGTCCACCTCCCGGCCGCTCTTCGTGAGGTAGTACTCGGGCCGGTGGCCGCTCCGGCGGAGGTGGAGGAAGACGAGGTTCTCGAGGCGCGCTCCCCGGTCGGCCGCCGTCGGCGGGGACATCGCCTCGAGGAGGCCCGGGTCGATGACGTACAGCTTCCTCGGGTTCACGCGGCGGACGTTCTCGGACCGGGAATGGAGTGGAACGTCGAAGAACAGGTAGGCGTCCACGAGGTGTTCCAGGAAGTCGTAGAGCGCGTTCTTGGTGGCCGCGACCCCCTGGCTGCGCAGGGTGTTGTAGAACCGGTTGACGCTGAATCGATTCGCGGGCGCGGACATGATGTGCCGGATCATGGCCCGGAGAGCGGCCACGTTCCCGATGCCGTGCCGCTCGATGACGTCCCGCAGGATCACCACGTCCACGTAGTTTCGGAGGACCTGCCGCCGCAGATGTGCGTCGAGTCCCTGCACCTCCGGGAAGCCGCCCTGCTCGAGGTAGACTCCGGCCATGCGCTCCAGCCTGGACCGGGTCCGGGTGCCCAGCGTCCGCGGCTCGGGATCGACGTCGTTCCACCGCAGGAACTCGGTGAAGTCGAAGGGGAAGATCTCGGTCGTGAGGGAGCGCCCCCGCAGGGCCGTGGCGATCTCCGAGCCGAGCAGGCGGGACGACGATCCCGTCACGACGACGTCGAGTTTCTCACTGTCGAGGACGCGTCGAACGAAGAGTTCCCAACCGTCGATTCGCTGGGCCTCATCGAGGAAGAGGTGGGCGCCTCCTTCCCGGAACGACGGGAACTTTCGGAAGTAGGTGTCGAGGAGCGTCTGGAAGTCGCCGGTCGCGAAGGGGAGGAGTCGTTCGTCCTCGAAGTTGACGTAGAGGATTCGCTCCCGCTCTACTCCGTCGGCGAGGAGGCGCCGCATCTCCTGGAAGCAGAACCATGTCTTGCCCGACCGCCGCATTCCGATGACGACGTTCGCCTTGCCCGGCAACCGCGGGAGTTCGGCCTCCCGCGAAAGAGGGGAGGGCATCGAGCGCTCGTGGAAGTCGTCGATGAGTCGGTCGATGGTATCCTGCATGAGGGGATATTATCTCTGTGTGAGAGATAAATCAATGCAATAGTTTCTCTCGAATAGAGATAAATTGCGCGACGGCTCCTCTACCGCCGCCGCCGGATCTCCTCCACCGGCGGCTCCCTCTGAGGCCATCCCTCGGAGACGATCGGGCAAGGCGGAGGCCCTCTACATGCCGATCGACGAGTCCACGGGCTGGATCCTCGACTTCGCCGGCCTGAGCGTGGGCCATGACTTCTTCGACAGGGCACTGCTCGGGCTTCGACGGCAAGGTCGAGTACGCCTTCCACGCCTTGACGGCCGGGATCTACCTGTACTTCTGACCAGGCTTCCGACGCGACCTCGGTGGTCTCACCGGCACGAGATCGTCCAGCACCTCCGTCGTGATCCGGCCGATCTCGTTCATCTCCCGGAACTCCGTGCCTCCCAGCAGGTACACCCAGTACTCCCGGCGCCGCTCGCTGTCCCGGCAAAGTTCGAGTTCCAAGCGCTCCTCGCCGTCGAGCAGGACGACGAGGAAGGCCTCCTCGGGGTGGGAGTGGTGCGCCGGAAGAGAACCCAGATCGGCGAGGGGCTCGAGGAGGATCCGTTTCCGCTCCCCGAGGAAGTACTCCCCGTCGACGAGGACGTGTGCGTTCTCGCCGAGCCCCCTCACGAACGCCCGGACCCGTTCCCGCGCGAGACCCTCCTCGCGCGTGGCCCAGGCGAAGAAGCACAACCCGGCCATGAGGATGAGGGCGATCGCCCAGACGATCGCCGCCGGTGCGCCGCCCCGTCGGCCGCCGACCAGCTTCGCGAGGCCGTCGCCCAGGATCTCGGGCCCCTTCAGAATCAGCAGGGGGACCAGCGGCACGGAGCCCGCGATGACGAGGAACATCGGCCAGGGAGGCTTACCCGTCACGCCGCTGAGAACGAGCGTGGCGGGGATCCCGACGAACCATCCGAGGGCCGCGAGCAGGGCGTAGGCGCGAAGGAGGGGGCTCGCGGAACGGGTTTCGGACTCCATGGGTACAGGATACCGCGCCACTGTCGCGGGGCCGATTCGGTCTATCTCTTCCGGAGAGACGAATCCCGGCGGAAGCTCCCCTGAAAGAGAGACAGTTCACAGCGGTTCGCGACCCTCACTTCAGGAACCAGGCCTTCACGATCAGCCCGTCGACGACCTCGTAGATCGCCACGGCGCCGATCCGCTCGTGGCCGGGCACGCCGGTGACGTCCTCATGGTCCACGACGAAGCGGTCGTGGGCGATCCGGTTCACGAGCCGGCAGTGGAGGTTCGGCGTGTTCGCGAACTTCTCGCCGTAGATCGCCCGCATCTCGTCGTGCCCGCGGCAGAACGGCTCGTCGCCGGGCAGCCGCGCGAGGACGACGTCCGGGTGGTAGGGAACGAGGAACGCGTCGATGTCGCGGGCGTTGTAGGCGTCGAGCTGCGCCTGCGCGGCGACTGTGGGGGTGGTCATGGGGTGTTCTCCGTCGAGGGCTTTCCTGTTTCACCCCGTAATGAGACCCGGATCAGGGAATCGTGCCCGGACTTGACCTCCGGCCGCGAGGTTATAACATCGTTATAACCAACGTGAGGTGGCGCATGATCAAGAATCTGC
>JBDLIY010000203.1:0-7146 GCA_039714635.1 Planctomycetota bacterium | reverse complement strand
AATCGGACCGGGGCTGCCTGTCGGCAACCGCTACCAGTGGGTTCGGCCTCTCTGGACCTCGACTCCGCCGGCCTTCACGACATATGTGCCTCGCTGCGTCTCCTCATCGTCGATATCGAACTCAATGGTCTGTTCTACTCCGCCCAAGGTTCGCTTGTAGACCTCTGCCTCGGGATCCCAAGTCCAGAGAGGCAGCTCACCGGTCGGCCACTCCATCGTCGTGGGTGGGTCGCCAACCAAGCACGTGAAGGGCAGTGCCGGTCCGTCCGGACTCGCGTAGTGCATGCCTGGCTGCAGCTGATCTCCGGCCAATGCGAGACCTGCCATCAAAGCCAGCAGAAGGGCGATGAAGCCAGTCTTGGTAATGTCCATCGTGTCCCAACCTCCACCAACATGGACGGGAAGCGAGACAATACGCCCCAGACCGCCTGGAGACACCTGTCTCACTCTGAAACCGTCGCTGAGTGGTCTCCTTGAGTCGAAGCGCTGCTGGCAGTGACTACCCTCATCCCAAGTCGGCCTATTCCGCCACTCAGGTTACCCAGGGGGGAGATAGTTGTCAAAACGGCGCTCAGCATCGGTTCCGCATCCGCCTCACGCGTGATCGAGATGCCGATCCGGACCCTCGCGGCCACCTACCTGGCCCTGAACCTGATCGTCGCCGCGCTCTTCGGCTTCGGCATGAGCTCCGAGGTCATCCACCTCCTCGGCGCGCTGGCGGGGTTGGGGGCCATCGCGCTCATCCGCGCCGGAAACTGGTGGTACGAGCCACCCGAGGGCGAGGTCGCGGGAGACGTGCGGGAGGAGCCGGCTATCCAGCCCTCGATTCCGGAACCGGTCACCGTCGTAAGACCACCGGAACGCAAGGATCTACCACCCCTCGAGCTCGACTGAACGGACCCCTTCAGCCCGTGACGTCCTTCACCCACTCCGCGAGGTCCTCGCCCCGCTCGGGGATCGTCACCACCGTCAGCACGTCGCCGGGCTCCAGCACCGTGCTGCCGCGCGGGATCAGCGACCGGTCCGCGCGGCGCAGCAGAATGCAGAGGAAGTCCTGCGGGATGTCCACCTTGCGCAGCGGCTTCATCGCGAGCTTCCGGTGCCCGGGATGGATCTCGATCTCCGCCTTCGCCGAGTCGCGGTGGTCGGCCGGCAGGACGACGTTCGTCCGGTCGAGCAACTCGCGGTTCTCGGACGCCATCTCACCGAAAGCCCAGAGGATCTCGCGGCGGCGCAGGACGCCGACGACCTTCCGCGGGTCGTCCTTCGAGACCACCGGGATCTGGCCGACGTCCAGGGCGGTGATCTTCTGGAGCACACTCCGCAACCGTTCGTCCGCCGCGCAGGTCCGGAGCGAACGCGTCATGATGTCGGAGACGGTCTTCCCCGCCGTGTCCCCGGCCATCAGCGCGCCCTCCACGTCGTACTCCGTGACGATCCCGTCGAGGCCCCCGTCCTCCTCCATCACGAGATACGACCGGGTGTGGCTCCGGTGGATGCGCGCCGCCAGGCTCTCCACCGTCTCGCAGGGCTCCGCCGTCTCCCAGTCCGTCGCCATCGCGTCCGCGACGAGGATGAAGTCGAGCGCCCCCGTCTCGCCGGTCTCCCGCGCGTAACCGCCCAGGCGCCGGAGCTTGATCGAGTAGACCGAGTCCGGCTTCAGGCTCGAGGCGATGAGGTAGGCGATCACGACGGCGATCATCAGCGGCAGGATGATCAGGTAGTCGTCCGTCATCTCGAACAGGATCAGGATCGCCGTCATCGGGGCGTGGGCGCAGCCCGCGAAGACCGCCCCCATCCCGACGAGCGCGTAGGCGCCGGGCGGCGCCGTCATCCCGGGGAAGATCGCGTTCACCACGAGGCCGAACCCGCCACCGACCATCGCGCCGATGAAGATCGACGGCGCGAAGACACCGCCGGACCCGCCGGCGGCCAGGGTCATCGACGTGGCGAGGATCTTCAGGAGCACGAGGAGGACGAACGCCCCGAGGGTCAGCCCCGCGCCGAGCGACCAGTCGATGGCCCCGCCCTCGTTCAGGTGGAGCGCGGCCTGTATGCCGTCGTATCCGACCCCGAACAGGTAGCGCCCGCCGAGGTACTCGACGCCGAACCACCCGAGTCCGCCGACGACGAGCCCGCCGGTCAGGGCCTTGATCGCGTAGTGCCAGCGCCAGGCCTCGAACGCGTGCTCGAGATAGTAGAGGACGCGGACGAACAGCAGCGCGACGAGGCCCGCCACGATGCCGAGAAGGGCGTAGATCGGCAGCTCCGCGACGCCCTTCAAGGCGAAGACCTCCGTGAGCTGGAACGCGGTCTCCTCGTCGAGAACGGACCGGACGACGGCCGTCGAGACGACCGAGGAGATGACGACGAGGCCGAAGGAGCGGGCCTTGAAGTCGCCGAGGATGACCTCCAAGGCGAAGATCACCCCGGCGATCGGCGCGTTGAACGTGCCGCCGACGCCGGCCGCCGCGCCGCAGGCCACGAGCACGCGCGTGTGGCGCTCGCCGAGTTTCAGGAACTGCCCCACCGTGCTGCCGAACGCGCAGCCGATCTGGACGATCGGCCCTTCCCGTCCGACCGAGCCGCCGGAGCCGATGCAGATGGCCGAGGCGATCGCCTTGACGCCGACGATCCGCGGGCGGATCCGTCCCTGGCGCTTCCGCAGCGCGTACATCACCTCCGGAACGCCGTGGCCCTGCGCCTCCGGCGCCCACCGGTTGACGATGAAGGAGACGATCAGGAGGCCGATCGCGGGCAGGACGACGACGTAGGCGTTGCCCAGGAACGAGAGCGCGTTCTCGCCACCGTCGAAGAACAACTCCGTTGCCCACTCGATCAGCAGACGGAACGCGATCGCCCCGAAACCGCCGACCACCCCGACGCTGATCGCCAGGATGACGGGGCGGACGTTCTCGGATCGCCAGAAGGTGCGGAGGAACCGACGGGGCATGGTGCGTTGGCCCGAAGACAGCGGAAAGGCGCACGATAGCGCCAAAGCCGTCGAAACCGAAAGTGTCCCGCGGGGCGGAGTCAGACGGCCCGGGCGACGAGGACCCGGGGCCGGCCGCCGTAGTCCTTCCGGACCTCGATGACCTCGATTCCCGGCGGGGCCAGCGCCGCGATCTCGTCCTCGCGGGAACCCGGGAGCTCGAGGAGGAGTGTCCCCCCGGCCCGCATCACGGCGGCCGCGCCTTCGAGCAGGCGTCCGTAGATGCCGATGGGGTCGCCCTCGGTGAAGACGGCCCGCGACGGCTCGACGCGGCACTCGGGGTCCGTCTCCTCGTCCGGATCGACGTAGGGAGGGTTGGAGACGACCAGGTCGAACGACGCGCCCTCGCCGACCGGCGCGAAGAGGTCCCCCTCCGCGAATTCGCCCCGATCGCCGACGCCGTGCCGCTCGGCGTTCTCTTCCGCCACGGCCAGCGCCGCCGGCGAGAGATCGATCGCCGTGAAGCTCCCGGCCGGGACGTTTTTCGCCCAGGCCACGGCGATACACCCGGTCCCCGTCCCGACGTCGAGCAGACGGGGCGCTTCGAGTCCCTTCGAGAACTCGATCGCGGCGTCGACGAGATGCTCCGTGTCGGGTCGGGGGACGAGGGTGTCGCGGGTGACGCGGAAGGCGAGGGAGTAGAACTCCTTCTCCCCCGTCAGGTACGCGACGGGCTCGCGGTCGGCCCGGCGGCGGACGAGCGCGCGGTAGCGGTCCAGTTCCGCGGGCGTGAGCGGACGGTCGTACCCCGTGTAGAGGGCCATCCGGGGGGCGTCCAGAACGAAGGCGAGCAGCACCTCGGCGTCCAGCCGCGGGGAATCGATCCCCGCCTGGCCGAGGTACTGCTCGGTGCGCCGGAGGACGGTCAGGACCTCCAGCTTCTCTGCTCGCGCCGTCAGGACTTGCGGGCGCGCCGCGCCTCGGCGCGGGCGTCGCGCTCCTCGGACTTCCGGCGACCCTCCTCCTTCGCGCCCTTGAAGACGGAGAGGATGATCGAGAGCAGGACGAGCGTGGAGAAGATCGTCACGACGTAGAGGCCCGGCCCCATGGACTGGATGTAGGCCTTGATCGTCTGAATCGCCCGCTGCCAGTCCTTCTCCGCCGTGATGAACGGGCTGGCGTCGAAACTCGTGAGGATCTGGACGACGCGCTGCCAGCCGATGATCGCGCCTTCGACGGCGGCGAGGAGGACCGGCCAGACGATCATCTTCCGGTGGTAGATGTTGAAGAAGCCGGTGATGACGCCGTAGAGCGCGAGCACGAGCAGGAGCCCGCCGCCGATCGAGTCGGCGCCGGTCAGGTTGAACTTCGCGCTCGTCCTCTCCCAGGGCAGCAGCGTGCCGACGGTCATGGCCAGGCTGCAGAAGAGGAAGAAGAAGAGCTGCGGGTAGGCGAGGTCGAAGTTGGACGGAGGCGGCCCTTCCGGAGGCACCGCACCGGCCGGTTCGCCGACCGGGGCCAGTTCGTCCTCGAAGGTCTCGTCCCCGACGTCCTCGTCCGCGTTCTCCTCGGGCGACTCGTCGGTCGCCTCGCTCTCGTCGAGGAAGCGCTCCTCCTCGGGGTTCGTCTCGTCCGCGTTCTCGAGCTCGTCGTCGCGCTCTGGGTCGAAGTTCATCGTCTTCCTCCAACTGGGCGCGCCCCGCGGGGCGCAGAGTCGTCACGGCTTACCATGCGCCGCGATGCGTCACAAGATCAAACGTCCGCCCGCCCGTTCGGTTCGGCGCGGCGGAATCCTGCTCAGGCGCCCGCCTCCGCGAGGACCTTCAGCCGCGCCTCCCGGTCGTGCTCGGCGAGCTTCTCGATCAGACCGGTGAGGTCCCCGTCCATGACCGCATCCAGGTTGTGAACGCTGACGTTCACCCGGTGGTCGGTCACGCGGCTCTGGGGGAAGTTGTACGTCCGGATGCGCTCGTTGCGGTCCCCGGAGCCGATCTGGCTCCGCCGCAGGCTCGACCGCTCCGCCTCCGCCTTCGACTGGTGGAAGTCCAGCAGCCGGGACGAGAGGATCTTCATCGCCCGGGCCTTGTTCTTGTGCTGGGACTTCTCGTCCTGGCACTCGACCTTCAGGCCCGTGGGCTCGTGCACGATGCGGACGGCGGAGGAGGTCTTGTTGACCTTCTGGCCGCCCGGACCCGAGGCCCGGTAGAAGTCGATCCGCAGGTCGTCCGGCTTGATGTCGACCTCGACCTCGTCCGCTTCCGGCATCACCGCCACCGTCGCGAGCGAGGTGTGGATCCGGCCCTGCGCCTCCGTCTCGGGCACGCGCTGGACCCGGTGGCCGCCGGACTCGAACCGGAGGTGCCGGTAGACGCCCTTCCCGGTGATCGTCGCCACGACCTCCTTGAAACCGCCGAGGCCGGTCGAATCCGCGGAGAGAACCTCCGTCTTGTAGCCCATGCGCTCCGCGAAGCGGGAGTACATGCGGAAGAGGTCTCCGGCGAAGAGAGCGGCCTCGTCGCCGCCGGTGCCGGCGCGCACCTCGAGGATGACGTTCCGGCCGGAGAGCTCGTCGTGGGAGACCAGGTGGTCGGCGGCCTCGTCGAGGAGCTCGCGCGAGCGCGCCTCCTTCTCCTCGATCTCCGATTCGGCGAGCTCGCGCTCGTCGTCGTCGTCCGCGACCTCGAGGAGCTCCCTCGCCTCCGCGAGATCCTGCTCGACCTGCTCGATCTCACGACCCATCTCCGCCGGCCGGGTGTACTCCCCCAGCTCACGCATCACCTTCGCCGCCCGGACGTGGTCGGAGGTCACCTCCGGCGTCTGGGAGAGTTCGAGCAGCTCGGCGTAGCGGGCCCGGGCGTCGCCGAGCCACTTGCGGATCGTGTCGTCGATGCTCACGGGATGGCGATCAGGCTTCCGCGTTCTCCGGAGCCTCGGCCTCCGCTTCCTCGGCCCCTTCTTCGGCCTGAGGGTTCTTCATGCCGTAGCGGCGGAGGAACTTCTCCACGCGGCCGGCGGTGTCGACGAACTTCTGGCGGCCGGTGTAGAAGGGGTGGCACGCGGAGCAGATCTCGACCTTGATCTCCTTCTTCGTGGAGCGGGTCGTGAAGGTCTCACCGCAACCGCAGGTCACCTGGCACTCGACGTACTTCGGGTGGATGTCGGCTTTCATCGGACGGTCCTTGAGTCCGGAGGGATTCCCCCCGGGGAAACGGGCGAAATCCTGAAGTTAGCGGCGGTGTCCGGATCCGCCGAGGAAATACTCTTCCGCCGCAGCGTGGCTCAGAACTGGTGGGACGGGTTGCGGTACGTCTGCTCGTACGTCCCGCCGCCGGGCAGCGCGATCCGCAGCGTGACGAACTTCGCCCGGTCCCGCCAGTACGAGCGGCCGTAGATCAGGTTGACGACACGCTGCCGGTGGAATTTGAAGGCGTCCGGCTTCTTCGCCAGGGCCGGCGCCACCGGATAACTGACGAGCAACCCGGTCACCTCGCCCTCCATCACGACCTTGAGTTTCAGGGCCTCCCGGTCCGCGAGCGCGGGGTGGAACACCTCCCTCAGGTCGCTCGCAAGTCCGACCGCCTTCTCCGCGCCGCCGACCTTGCCGACGAAGAAGGAGCCGAACATCGTGAGCATCACGGTGCCGATGACGCCCATCAGGAAGATGGTGGTGAGCGGACGGTTCACGGTTCCTCATCGGCGCGCCGGGCCGGAGGCTTGAGCGTTCCCCCGCTCCCCTGGTCGGGCTACCGGGGACTGATCGCACCGACCTCCGGCGCGAGGACCATTCGGTCCCCCACCCGGATCCCGTGCCTCGCGAACCACCCCTTCTCCATCTCCAGCGCGTAGACCGCGGGCCGGGCGCTGTGATGCCGCGGGATCTCCGCGTCGGGCCGGTCGCCGGCCGGCTCCATCTCCTGGATATCGACGATCTTCCCGGAGGAGGTCGCGAAGGCGATGGAGAGCGGAATCCGCGTGTTCTTCATCCAGAACGTCCGCGTCTCCTGGACCGCGTAGACGAAGAGCATCCCGTGGTCCGGGCGGAGCGATTCGCGGTGCATGAGGCCGCGAGCGCGGGATTCGGCGTCCGCCGCGACCTCCGCCCGGGCGACGGCGTGCGCCTCGATCCCGCGGGGCACTTCCGCGCCGGCGCGGTCCGGCAGGACGCAGAGCACGCGACGCGGTCCCGACGCCGGACGGGAGGGCTCGGCGGCGGG
>JBDLIY010000202.1:0-7152 GCA_039714635.1 Planctomycetota bacterium | reverse complement strand
TCCGCCTCCAGAAGGAGGTGGACTGGGTCTTCACCGGGCTGGGACCGATCGACTCGGATCCCGTGCTCGTCAACGGCACGGTCTACGTGACCTGCCGCGACCGGAATCTCTACGCCATCGGCGCGGAGGACGGCCGCCGGCAGTTCCAGGTCTCGCTGGGGATCTTCGGGGACACGCCGGCCTCCGTGGCCGTGGCGAACGAGGTCGTCGCGGTCGGCACCGGCCGCGGGGAGGTCATCGGGGTGGATGCCCTGAACGGCCAGATCCTCTGGCGCCGGAACGTCGGGCCCGCGATTTCCGCGGACCTCGCGACCTCGGAGGACGAGCGCCTGTTCCTCGTGACGCAGGACGAGGGGAAGATCTTCGCCCTCGCGCCCTCCACGGGGGAGGTGATCTGGAGCCGGCAGGTGGCGGCGACGCCCGGCACCGGCGTCGACGTGGCCGGCTCGCTCGTCTACGCCGGCAGCTACGACAACCGGGCCCTCACCGCCACGAAGGTCGAGGACGGGAGCCCGGCGTGGGAAGCCGCCCTTCCGGGGCCGACCGCGACGCGGCCTGTCGTCCGGGGGGCCTACGCGCTGCTCGGAAGCGACGACTTCAGCGTCTACGTCGTCGATGTCTACACGAAGAAGCGGATCGCGAGACTCTCCACCAAGGGCATGGTGAAGGCGCGCCCCGTCATCGTGGCGAAGGACGTCTACTTCGGGAGCACGGACGGCGCCTTCTACTGCTACGGCCTGCGGGGCGAGGGCGGGATGAAGTGGCGCCGGCCCCTCGGGGCTCCGATCGTCGCCGAGGCCGCGATCGGCCGCGAGCACCTGTACGTCGGCGTGACGAACGGGACGCTCTACTGCATCGGCCGCGCCACGGGAACCACGCAGTGGACCTTCACGACGAAGGACAAGATCGTCAGCCGCCCGCTGGTCGCGGACGGGAAGATCTACGTGACCTCGATGGACGGTTGCCTGTACGCGCTGAGCGAGTAGCTCAGTCGATCACCTTCAAGAGGGCCCGGTAGGCGCTCGTCGGCTCGAGGTCCTTTCGTGCGCGCTCCGCGACCTTCCGGTACTCCGGGTGTGCGAGCGCCTTCAGCGCCTTCACCTCGATCAGCGTCGCGTCGTCCGTCAGCGAGAGGAACGTGCGGTGATGCGGGTAGTATTCCTCCCGGATCACCGCCAGCGCTTCCTTCGGCCTGCGGGCGTTGTAGTGGGCAAGCGCCCGCAGGTAGACCACCGCCGGGCCGTAGATGCCGGGGTCCTTCGGAAGGGCGGCCAGCGCCTCGTCCGGTCGGTCGTCCCAGATGAGCCGGTACGCCTTGCGCACCTCCTTCATCCCGTCGGCCATGAGTGACGCCAGCACCTTTCGGGCGTGCTCCTCGGCGTGACGCTCGAAGGTCTCCCGCCCCTCCTTCAGGACCTCCCGTATCGCCGCCTCCCAGTCCGTCGTCTCGAGGAGCCTCTTCAGGAGGGCGACGAGCCGGGCATCCCCGTGCCGTTCGGCGACGGAAGCGAATGCCGCCACATCCTCGGCGTAATCGTCGGAAGTGTGCCGGCCGCCGAGTCCATTCACGAGGCGCGCCAATGGGTCCGGGATCTCCGGCCGGCGTCCCTTCTCCGCGGCGAGAATCCGCATCCTCGCATCGGCCTGGCCCGCGACCCAGATCGCCGTGCCCTCCCGCACCCACTTCGGCGTCGTGTAGTGTGCTTCACCGAGCTTCTCGCGCTGGAGCACGTGGTAGAGTTCGTGGGTCAGGGTCGTGGGAAGATCGAAACTCCCCAGCACGAGGTATTCGGTGTAGAGCAGGAGAACCTGACGCGGCTCTCCCTTCACCACTTCAAGACGGGCCTCCGCGACCAGGCTCGATCGGTCGGATCCCGCGTCGGTGAGCCGGATGAGCGGCGTCCCTGGTGCGGCTCCGACGATCCCTCGGATCCGCTCCAGGGACGCCGCCCTCAGGGCGGGCAGGCGTTCCACGATGGCGGCGAGGCGGGGGTCGTCCGCGTACTTGCCCTCGTAGTCGAGGACGATGCCGTCCCGGATCTTCGAGTAGGGGGCATCTGCGCGGAACAGGTAGTCCCGGGCGAACCGCTTCCAGGGCGACTCCGGCCAGTCTTTCAGGAACTTCCGGAGCGCCGTCGCCGACTCCGCGAACTTCCGGCCGCGGAACAGGGCGACGCCGGTCCGGTAGGCGGCCTTCTCCCGGGAGGATCCGGCGATCCCGCGATAGGCCGCGACGGCCTCGTCGAACCGCCGGAGTTCCTCGAGGGCCCGGGCTCGGTCGTACTCGAGCCCGTCCGTCGCCGTTCCCTCGGGAAGCTCCTTCAGGAAGGCGTCTCCCCGGGAGAGTGCCTCCGCGTGCCGGCCCTCCAGGTTGAGGACCTGGAGGATGCGCTGCCGGCACCGCAGGTCGTACTTCGAGCCCGCGTGGTGTTCGAGATAGGCCTCGTAGGCGGCGATCGCCTCGTCGGAGCGTCGACGGAGCCGGCAGGACTCCGCGACCAGGTACCGGACGGTGTGCGCGTACCTGTAGTTGGGTTTCTCCTCGAGGAACTTCGCCGCCCGCGCGTCGAAGTCGGACCAGCGCTTCTTCTTGAACGCGTCGAGGACGCGGTCGTACTCGGGATCACGTTCGGCGAACGCCGACGTCGAGACGACGAGGATCAGCAGCAGCACCGCCAGATTACGCGCCACGGACGACTCCCTTCTCACGGTCCCAGCCGTTGATCCGATCGATCATCGCGCGCAGTTTCCCGAAGTGGTGCCGGTTGAACTTCAGCGCGATCCGCGGCAGGCCGGCGATATCCGGCTCGTTCGACTCGTCCGGGAACGGCCGCCGCTGCTCGATCTTCCCATCCGTCAGGATGTCCGCGTAGTCCTCGTTCAGTTCGGCGAGAAGTTCGTCGGAGAGCTTCTCCTGCACGCGGAGGACGAGGGTGTCCCTCACGTACCGCTGGGAGTGGTAGACGGAGTAGAAGGCCTCGATCTCCCGCACCGCGCGGTCCACGTCCTCGGTGACCGTGAAGAGGTACTTGTCCTCCGGCGAGACCATGCCTCGGTTCACGAGCTGCCGGTCGACGTAGGCCTCCCACTCGTCCCAGTACCGGTCGCCCGGCGGGTCGAGGTAGATCAGCGGCATCACGTAGCCCTTGCCCGTCTGCATGAGGGTCAGCGCCTCGAAGCCCTCGTCGTGCGTCCCGAAGCCGCCGGGGAAGAGGATGATCGCGTGCGTCTCCTTCACGAACGCCAGCTTGCGCGTGAAGAAGTACTTGAAGTTGATGAGCTTCGGGTCGTCGAGGATGACCGGGTTCGCGGTCTGCTCGAAGGGCAGCCGGATGTTCACGCCGAACGACCGGTCGCGCCCCGCGCCCTCGTGCCCGGCCTGCATGATCCCGGGCCCCGCCCCGGTGATGACCATGTAGTCGGCCTCGGCGATCTTCTTCGAGAAGTCGACGGCCTGGCGGTAGGCCGGCCGGTCCGGCGTGAGCCGCGCGGATCCGAAGATCGTCACCTTCCGCTGGTCCCGCCACGGGGCGAAGATCTTGAAGGAGTAGCGCAGTTCCTTCAGCGCCGAGTTGATGATCTTCAGGTCGCCGCGGCTCGTCCCGTCGGAGACGAGCTTCGTCGCGGTGAGCATGATCTCCTTCACGAGGTCGGAGTGGGCGGTGTGTCCGGACATCTCGATGATGTCCATGATGAGGTCGTCGATCGGCTCGTCGCCGGCTGCGTATTCGGGTGCCATGGGGGGATTGTAGCTGAGGGATGCTCCCGGGCTTCAGCGCTTGAGCCGGGTGGGGCATAATGGCGCCCCACATGGACCTTCACCCCATCGACCAGGCCATCGTCGCGGCCTACTGCGCTCTCTCCATCGCCATCGGCTTCCTGCTGGCCCGTCGCGCGAAGGGATCGATCCGCGACTTCTTCCTCTCCGGCTCCACGCTGCCCTGGTGGGTGATCGGCACGTCGATGATCGCGACGACGTTCGCGGCCGACACCCCGCTCCTCGTCACCGGCATCGTCCGGACCCAGGGCATCTGGGGGAACTGGCTGATCTGGGCGGTCGCCCTGATGCACGTCCTGGCGGTCGTTCTCTTCTCGAAGTTCTGGCGCCGGGTCGGTGTGCTGACGGATCAGGAACTCGTCGAGATCCGCTATTCGGGTCGACCGGCCCGGATCCTTCGCCTGGTAAAGGCCGGCTACCTCGCCACGCTCTACAACCTCATCGTGATCGGATGGGTCGTCTCGGCCATGGCCTCGATCCTCGAGACGACCACGGGCATGGAACGATGGCTCTCCGTCGTCGTCTGCGTGTCGGTCGCGGCCGTCTACTCCGTTCTCTCCGGGTTCTGGGGCGTCGTCGCCACGGACGTGATCCAGTTCGGCATCGCGATGGTGGCGTCGATCGTCCTCGCCTTCCTCGCCGTCTCGGAAGTCGGGGGGATGGAGAGCATGATCGAGCGCCTCGGCCCGGAGCGGCTGTCGATGCTGCCCGTTCCGCCGGAGGGCGTGAGCGTCTTCTCCCTCGACTTCTGGACCAGCCCCTTCGGCAACGTCCTGTTGCTCGTGATCTTTCTCTGGTGGGGGAGCCAGAACTCGGACGGCGGCGGGATGATCATCCAGCGCATGCTGGCCGCGAAGGACGAGCGGCATGCCCGGGCCGGGACGCTGTGGTTCGCGCTGGGGCACTACGCCATCCGTTTCTGGCCGTGGGTCGTGGTGGGAGTGGCGTCGATCCTTCTCGTCGAGTCTGAGTCCCTGAAGAAGCCGGGCGATGCCTACCCGGAGATGGTCAACCTGCTCCTGCCGGTCGGCCTGAAGGGGATCATGATCGCCGCCTTCTTCGCCGCGTTCATGTCCACGATCGACACCCACGTGAACTGGGGCGCTTCCTACCTCGTCAACGATGTCTACAGACGTTTCCTGAAGCCGACGGAATCGGACCGTCACTACGTCACGGTCTCGCGCATCGTCGTCCTCGCCCTGACCGTCTGCGGTGCCGGCGCGTCCTTCGCGATCGGCACGCTTCACGGGGCCTTCTTACTCGTCATCTCGATGGGGATGGGGATCGGCTCGGTGCTGATCCTCCGCTGGTTCTGGTGGCGGATCAACGCGTGGTCGGAGCTGTCCGCACTCCTCACGTCCATCGTCCTCGGTCTGGCGTTTGAAATCTTCGGGCTCCTGGAAGGTCCGGAGAAGGCGCTCCGGCTGGCCATCATCGCTCCGGTCTCGGTCGCGGTCTGGGTGACCGTCACGTTCCTGACGAGTCCCGTCCCGAAGGAGACGCTTCGCGAGTTCTACCGGCGGGCCCGGCCCGGTGGCTGGTGGGGGCCGGTGGTCGGGAAGGAGACTTCCGGCGTTCGTTGGGGGCTGGTCTTCGTCGAGTATTTCGCCGCCCTGGCGCTGGTCCTGGGGGCCACCTTCGGGATCGGGTGCCTGGTGTTCCTGCAGACGGCGGAGGGCGTGGTGCTGCTCGGGGTCGCGGCGGCGGGTGCGGGCGTGCTGGCCTGGCGGTGGCGGGACTGAGAGGCGATGCCGCCGCCGGAGCCATCTCCTGTCCCACGTGGGGAGGGGATGAGCGAAGAGCCTACCTGCGCCGCCGGATCCGGCGGATGAGCCCGAGAGTGAAACAACGCTGACAGGCGCCGCTTTTTCACATGCGTGAAACACTGCTGACAGGCGCCCGTTTTTCACGTACGGCGCGCTATCCCGAGATCCGGAGTCATCGCCTCGATCAGGGGGTGAAAAAGCGACGCCTGTCAGCGATGTGCCGCTGAATCGAAGACCCAACGTGGGACAACGGTGTATTACGAGTCAAACATCGTTGCCCCGCGTGGGGGAGTCGCCCTGCTCGATGCACCTCGCGGACTTGACGTTTGCTTGCGCTTGACATATGCTTGCGGTCATGGAGCGCGAGAGAGATCCCCATGTCCGGCGGGCCGAGCGCATGGCCGCGCGGCTCGTCAGGAGATTCGACGGCGACCCGGCGCTGCTGCGCGCGCTGGCGGATGCCTTGGACCGGCGCGTGCGCACGGCCCCGCTCGAACGGCTCGTCGAGCTCTGGGGGCTGTCGGGCGCGGAGGCGGCGAGGTTTTTCGGAGTGAGCCGCCAGGCGTTCAGCCAGTGGCTCGACGACGGACCGCCTGTGTCGCGGGCTACGGCGATCGCCGAACTTGCCACCGCCACGGACCTCCTGGACTGCTATCTCAAGCGCGAGCGGATCCCCGCCGTGGTCCGACGTGAGGCGCCGATGCTCTCCGGCCGAAGTCTGATCGACATGGCTCGAGAGGGTCTTCACCGGGAGGTCCGGGAGGCGGTGGAGCGGATGTTCGACCTGCGTCGCGTGCAGCCGTGACGCCGGAGACCGTGGGCCTTCCGGACGGCCGCCTCCTGCTCCGTGTCGCCGACGTCGCGACGGCGCGTGCGCGGATACGAAAGATGCTCGACGGTTTCCCGGTCACCGAAGAGGACCTGGACGATGACGCGCCGTACGTGCTGGTGCCCGCGCGGATGGCCGGGGACGCGCCGCTCCGCTACGGCGTGTGGCGGCACGCCGAGTCGTGGGCAGACCTCGGGCTGCCGGTGCCGCCGGATCCCGCCTGAGCTTCCTGCTTTCGCCTTTCCGGATCCACCTCCTCCGGTTTGAATGGCCCGGGATCCGACCAGGGAGACCGGGATGAACCCACGCCTTCTCGTACCGCTGCTCTTCCTCGTGGCCGCCGCCGTCGTCGTCGTGGTTCTGGGCACGTTCGAACCATCGATTCCCGTCGCGCCAACCGATGAGCCCGGGGAGACCTCCCCGGACGCGCCAGATCCGCAGCCGGCAGAGGCCGAGGCCGGGCCCCCCGAGGGCGGCATCCTCGTCCTCGACCGGCAGGGGCGGCCAACCCCGGCCTGGATCGTGACTGCCGACTCGGAGGCAGGGCTGTACGAGGGCAAGGGGCGGCTCGGCGAGGCCGGCGCGGACGGTCGCCTGGCGGCCGACGCGTTCCGGGTCGAACCCGCCGCGCTGCTGTTCGCGGTGGCGCGGGCCGGGGTAGGGGGACCGGCGAACTGGGACCCGCGGGGCGTGACGATCCGGCTCTCGGACGGCTGCGTCGTGACGGGGACGATCCGCGACGGGAACGGCGACCCCGTGCCCGGCGCGGCCGTGTGGCC
>JBDLIY010000201.1:0-7164 GCA_039714635.1 Planctomycetota bacterium | reverse complement strand
GGCCGCCTCGCGGTCTGCGGCACGGTCAACGACCTGGCCGTCGCCGGGGCGGTTCCGAGGTGGCTCTCGATGGCGCTGATCCTCGAGGAGGGATTCGCCGTTCCGACCCTCGAACGGATCCTCGATTCGGCGGCGGAAGCCGCCCGGGAGGCCGGGGTCGCGATCGTCTGCGGGGACACCAAAGTGGTCCCGCGGGGAGAGGTCGACGAGATCTATGTCACCACCTCCGGCGTCGGTACGATCCGCCCCGGTCGGGAACCCGGTTTCCGACGCGTCCGGCCCGGCGACGCCGTGCTGATCTCCGGCGGAATCGCGGACCACGGGCTGGCCGTCATGCTCCAGCGACAATCCGGCCGTGACCTCGAGAGCGACCTCGAAAGCGACGTGGCCCCCCTCGCCTCCCTCGTGGAAGCCCTCCTCGACGCGGTTCCCGGGACGTCATTCCTCCGGGACCCGACGCGGGGCGGACTCGCGGGCGTGGCGGTCGACCTCGCCGAAGGCACCGGGTACCGCGTCCGTCTCGACGAGACGCTCCTCCCGATCCGGAAGTCGACGCTCTACGCGGCGGAGATGCTCGGGCTCGACCCGCTGACGGTGGCGAACGAGGGCAAGGTGGTCGCCGTCGTGCCGGGGGACGAGGCGGACCGGGCCGTCGCGGCGATGCGGGGGCATCCGCGGGGGCGGGACGCGGCGGTGATCGGACGGGTGGAGAGCGAGAGAGACGGAATCGTCGAACTGCTGACGGAAGTCGGTGGCGTTCGGGTCGTCGTGCGCCCTTACGGCGAGGAACTCCCCCGTATCTGTTGAGGGAGAGAGGAGCAACCGATGAGCGGGCGACTGGAAACCACGGTCACTGAGATCTGCGAGGCCAACGGCCGGGATCGCACGCGGCTTCTCTCGATCGCGAAGCGCGTGCAGGAGAAGTTCGGCTGCGTGTCCGAAGAGGCGATCGACGCGATCGCCGACGAACTCGGCATCCCCCGCGTCGAAATCGACGCGCTCGTCTCGTTCTACGCGTTCCTGTCGAAGGAGCCGCTCGGCAAGGTCGTGATCCGGCTCTCCGACGACGCCGTCGACCGTATGCACGGCTACGACGAGGTGCGGGAGGCGTTCGAGGAGGCGCTCGGGATCGGCCTCGGAGAGACGACGCCGGACGGGAAGTTCACCCTGGAGCGCACCGCCTGCATCGGCCTCTCCGACCAGGCGCCGGCGGCGCTGATCGGTGATGTCCCCGTCACGCACCTCGACCCGGACCGGGCGCGCGAGATCGTCGCGGAGCTTTCGACGCACCTCGACCCGACCCAGCTCGTGCGCGAGACCGGCGGCGGCCGGAACGCCCACCCGCTCGTCTGGTCGATGGTGGCGAACAACCTCCGGGAGGAGGGCGAGGTCCTCTTCTCTCCGAACCGGCCGGGCGAGGCGATCCGCAAGGCGCTCGCGATCACGCCGCAGGAGGTCATCCGCGCGGTCAAGGCGGCGCGGCTCCGCGGGCGCGGCGGCGCCGGCTTCCCCACGGGAATGAAGTGGGAGTTCACCCGCGCGGCTCCCGGCGACGAGAAGTACCTGATCTGCAACGCGGACGAGGGCGAACCGGGCACCTTCAAGGACCGGGTGCTCCTCACGGAGAAGCCGGACCGCGTCTTCGCGGGCATGACGATCGGCGGCTACGCGATCGGCGCGTCCCGCGGCATCCTCTACCTGAGGGCGGAGTACAAGTACCTGCGGCGCTACCTCGAATACACGCTGGAGGACCGGCGGCGGCGCAAGCTGCTCGGCGAGGACATCCTCCACAGCGGGTTCGACTTCGACATCGAGATCCGCATGGGCGCCGGCGCCTACGTCTGCGGCGAGGAGACGGCGCTCATCAGCTCGCTGGAGGGCTCGCGGGGCGACCCGAAGACCCGCCCGCCGTTTCCGGCCCAGAAGGGCTACCTCGGCGGCCCGACCTCGGTGAACAACGTCGAGACGCTCGCGTGCGTGGCGAAGATCATCCACCAGGGCGCCGCGACCTTCTGCCAGTTCGGCTCGGAGCACAGCACCGGGACGAAGCTGCTCAGCGTCTCCGGCGACTGCGGCATGCCCGGCGTCTACGAGGTCGAGTTCGGCATCACGCTGCGCGAGTTCCTCGTGAAGTGCGGCGGCGGGGACGCGATCGCGGTCCAGGTCGGGGGGCCTTCCGGGAAGATGGTCGGCCCGTCCGAGTACGACCGGATCATCTGCTACGAGGACCTCTCCACCGGCGGCTCGATGATGGTCTTCGGGCCGGAGCGGAACGTCCTCGAGGTGGCGCGGGACTTCATGGAGTTCTTTGCGGACGAGAGCTGCGGCACCTGCGTCCCCTGCCGCGTCGGCAACGTCCTGTTGAAGGAAGGGCTCGAGCGGATCCTCGCGGGGCGCGGCGAGCCGGCGGACCTCGACCACTTCGCGGCGATCGGTACCACGATGAAGCAGACGAGCCGTTGCGGTCTGGGTCAGACCTCCGCGAACCCCGTCCTCTCCACGATGGAGCATTTCCCGGAGGCGTACGAGGCGCTCGTCGCCGCGGACCCGGACGGCTACCGGAGGTCGTTCGACCTCGATGCGGAACTCAGCCAGGCGCGGGCCGTCCGGAAGGGAGGCAACGGCCATGAGTAACGACGTCAGCATCTACATCGACGGCGTCGAGGTAAAGGCGTCGCCCGGCCAGACGATCATCGAGGCGGCGGACGGGGCCGGCGTCTACATCCCGCGCCTCTGCCACCACCCGGAGCTCGAGTCCTACGGCGGCTGCCGGGTCTGCACGGTGAAGGCGAACGGCCGGCACATGGCGGCCTGCACGTCGCCCGTCGCCCCGGGGATGGTCATCGAGAACGAGTCCGAGGAGCTCACGGAGTTCCGGAAGACCCTCATCGAGATGCTCTTCGTCGAGGGCAACCACTTCTGCATGGTCTGCGAGAAGAGCGGGAACTGCGAGCTGCAGGCCACCGCCTACCGGTTCGGGATCACCGCGCCGCGCTTCCCGTACCTGTTCCCGACGCGCGAAGTCGACGCGACGCACCCGGACATCATCGTCGACCACAACCGCTGCATCCTGTGCTCCCGCTGCGTCCGCGCGTCGCGCGACCTCGACGGGAAGAACCTCTTCCAGTTCACGGGCCGGGGCCCGGACCGGAAGGTCTCCGTCAACGCGCACGGCCGCCTCGGCGACACGGACGCGGACGGTGGCGACCAGGCCCTCGACATCTGCCCCGTCGGCGCGCTGCTGAGAAAGCGCGTCGGCTACGCCGTGCCGGTGGGGAAGAGGAAGTTCGACCACGAGCCGATCGGGACGGATATCGAAACGAACCGTGCCGGAGAGGAGGGCTAGACCATGGCGAAGCCGAAGATCGCGACCACCTCCCTCGCCGGCTGTTTCGGCTGCCACATGTCGGTGCTCGACATCGACGAGCGGATCCTCGACCTGGTGGAGCTCGTCGAGTTCGCGAAGTCTCCGATCAACGACATCAAGACGTTCACCGAGCCCGTCGCCGTCGGCCTGATCGAGGGCGGCTGTGCGAACGAGCACAACGTCGAGGTCCTGCGCGACTTCCGGAAGAACTGCGAAGTCCTCGTCTCGATCGGCGACTGCGCGACGACCGGCGGCGTGCCGGCGATGCGGAACTCGCTGCCGGTGGAGGCCTGCCTCCGGGAGGCCTACCTCGACGGCCCGAGCGTCCACAATCCCGAGGGAAGGATCCCCGACGACCCGGAGATCCCGCTGCTCCTGAACAAGGTCTACCCGGCGCACGAGGTGGTCACGATCGACTATCACCTGCCCGGCTGCCCGCCGTCGGCGGACAGCATCTTCGCGACGCTCACCGCGCTCCTCTCCGCGGAGCCGGTGGACCTGCCCTACGAGCTGATCAAGTACGACTGAGGTAAGAGGCATGGCGAGCACGAACGGAAAGAAGCGCGTGGTCATCGAGCCCGTGACCCGCGTCGAGGGCCACGGCAAGGTGACGATCCTCCTCGACGAGCAGGGCCGCGTCGACCAGGCGCGCCTGCACATCGTCGAGTTCCGCGGCTTCGAGAAGTTCATCCAGGGGCGTCCCTACTGGGAGCTGCCGGTCGCCGTCCAGCGGCTGTGCGGCATCTGCCCGGTGAGCCACCACCTCTGCGCGGCGAAGGCGGTCGACCGGATCGTCGGCGGCGAGAACCTGACGCCGACGGCGGAGAAGATGCGCCGGCTCATGCACTACGGGCAGATGTTCCAGAGCCACGCCCTGCACTTCTTCCACCTCAGCTCGCCCGACCTGCTCTTCGGCTTCGACGCCGACGTCGCGATCCGCAACGTCATCGGCGTGGCCGGGAAGCACCCGGAGCTGGCGAAGCAGGGCATCCTCATGCGGAAGTTCGGCCAGGAGATCATCCGGGCGACCGCGGGGAAGAAGGTGCACGGTACGGGCGCGATCCCCGGCGGCATCAACAAGAACCTCACGCTCGAGGAGCGCGAGTTCTTCCTGAAGGACCTCGACCAGATGACGCAGTGGTCCCGCGACGCCGTGAAGATCGCGAAGGACTACACACTCGAGAACATCGACGAGCTGGCCGGGTTCGGGCCGTGCGACAGCAACTTCATGTCGATCGTCCGCGCGGACGGCGCGATGGACCTCTACGACGGCGGCCTGCGCGCGATCGACGCCGACGGGAACGTCATCTTCGACCACGTCGACAACCAGACCTACCTCGAGTACATCACCGAGGAGGTCCGCAACTGGTCGTACATGAAGTTCCCCTTCATCAACTCGATCGGCCCGGAGAACGGCTGGTACCGCGTGGGGCCGCTGGCGCGCGTCAACGCCTGCGACTTCATCGACACGCCGGAGGCCGAGGAGGCGCGGAAGGAGTTCAAGGGCATCAACGGCGGGAAGCCGGTGCAGGTCACGATGGCCTACCACTGGGCGCGGATGATCGAGGTGCTGCACTCCATCGAGAAGATCCGCGAACTCCTCGACGACCCGGATCTCCAGGGCGACGACCTCGTGACGAGCGGCGAGCGCCGCGGCGAGGCCGTGGGCATCCTCGAGGCTCCGCGCGGGACGCTCTTCCACCACTACGAGGTGGACGAGAACGACCAGGTGACGATGTGCAACCTCATCGTCTCGACGACGAGCAACAACGAGCCGATGAACCGGTCGGTCTCCGGCGTCGCCGAGAAGTACCTGTCCGGGAACGAGATCACCGAGGGGTTGCTCAACCACGTCGAGGTGGCGATCCGCGCCTACGACCCGTGCCTCTCCTGCGCGACGCACGCGCTGGGGCAGATGCCGCTCGTCGTGGACCTCGTGGACGCCGACGGCAACCTGCTCGACACGAGGACGAAGGGCTGAGATGACGGACGCGTCTCCACGAGTCCTGGTGTACGGCTACGGCAACCCGGGCCGCAAAGACGACGGCCTGGGGCCGGCGCTCGCGGAGCGGGTGGCCGCGGCCGGCCCGGCCGGCGTCACCGTGGAGACGAACTATCAACTGGCGGTGGAGGACGCGGCGCAGGTGGCGGACCACGACGTGGTGATCTTCGCCGACGCGGCGATGGAGGGGCCGGCCCCCTTCACCTTCCGGCGGGTCGAGCCGAGTTCGGAGTCGTGCTTCACGACGCACGTCCTTCCGCCGGAGGTCCTGATGGGAATCGCCGCGGAGCACTTCGGGGCCGAGGCCGCGGGCTACGTCCTCGGCATCCGCGGTCACGAATTCGACGAGTTCGGAGAGTACCTTTCGGAGCGGGCTCGGGATAACCTCGGGGCGGCCTGTGTGTTTCTTCTCGACGCGATCCGGAGCGGACGTTTCGAGGAGGCGGTCATGGCGAACGCGAACGGGTGAGCGACATGCAGAACGGCAAGCACGTCATCCTCTACATCGACGATGACCAGGACTACCTGGACACGATGCGGGTGATCCTCGAGGCGCACGGCTACGTGATGATCGAGGCCCGCACGGCGGAGGACGGCCTGAGGGTCTTCACGGCTGAGGAGCCCGATCTCGTGATCGTCGACCTCATGATGGAGGAGGTCGACGCGGGCACGAGCTTCGTGAAGGAGATGAAGGCTCTCGGCAGCAACGTCCCGGTCCTGATGCTCTCGTCGGTGGGGGACAACCTCAGCATGACGACGGACTACACGGGCCTGGGCCTGGCCGGCCTGTTCCAGAAGCCGATCGACCCGGACACGCTGATCACGGTGCTTTCGATGAAGCTGAAGACCACGTAATCGAATCCGGTAGTACGGAGGCGGAACCGTTTTTACCGGATTCGCCCTGGAGGTCCGCATGGCCACCCTCGCCGACATCGAGCGCACCCTCGCGGCGTTCGATCCGTCCGCCGCCCACGACGCCTGGGCCCTCGCCGCCTGTCGCCAGGCGCTTCTCGCCGCCCGGCAGAACACGTACGGTGTCGGCGCGGTCCTCGTCGACCCGACCGGCCGCGTCATCGTCGAGGGCCACAACCACGTCCACGTCGACGGTTTCCACTCCGACCTCCACGCCGAGATGGTCGTGATGAACGAGTTCGAGCGGGACCTCGCCGGCCCGGTCGACCTGTCGAAGCACACGATGGTCACGTCGCTCGAGCCTTGCCCGATGTGCATGACGCGGCTGATCTATGCCGGGGTGGGGACGATCCTCCACGTGGCCGGTGACGCGTTGGGCGGGATGGTCTCCCGCCGCGAAGCGCTGCCGCCGATCTTCCGCGACATCACGGCCCGCCAGAACCAGGTCTGGGCCCCGGCGGACTGCTCGGAGGAACTGCGGGAAGCGGCCCTCCAGATCTGGAGCACCGTCCGCGCGGACGTGGACGAGTCGACGTTCACGAGGTGAGCTCCCTCCACCGCCGGGCCCGTGAGTCCGGCGCCCGCGGCCCCGCCGGCCGACGAGAGGCCGCGGCCGGGTCGAGGGGATGCCCGTCCGTCGCATGCAAGGAGGCGCTCCTTCCGAACCCACCAGCTTGCGAGGGCATGGAAGCCCTTATGGATCTAGATAAGCTCATCGTGCCGCGTGCCGGTGCGGTAGCCCGGTTCGCGCGCGAAACCGCCGGTGCAACGATCGGCCGCATTGACGCCGACGACTCGGCCGCGCGATACTCGCCCGACAGGAAGACCAGCTGGATCCATCGAACAGGGAGAGTGAAATGGCGAAGCGACTCATCTTCGCGTG
>JBDLIY010000200.1:0-7197 GCA_039714635.1 Planctomycetota bacterium | reverse complement strand
ACCTCCAGACGGAGGCGGGCGAGGTCGGCCCGCGGCTGCTTTTCCCCTCGCTCTCCGAAGCGGACGACCTCGTCGCCGCGGACTTCGACGGGGACGGGAAGGTCGAGGTCGTCGCGCTCTCCTCCAAGGAGAAGACGGCCGGGATCTCCTCCCTTTCCGCCGACGGCCGCCTGTCGTTCCCGAAGGCGCTGGCGGTGAAGGGCGAGCCGAAGGCGATGGCGGCCGGCGACATGAACGCCGACGGAAAGTCCGATCTCGTGGTCGTCTCTAAGGTCGAGAAGGAGTGGAAGGGCTTCCTCTTCTCCGCCGCGGAGGGCGGCGTCGCGCTCGCCGGTGAGTTCGTCTTCGCGAACATGAAGGTCAACCAGCACGAGCCGGAGGGAGTCGTCGCGACGGACCTCGACCAGGACGGCCGCCTCGACCTCCTCGTCTTCGACCGCTACAAGACGATGCGCACCTACCGCCAGAAGGAGGACGGCTCCTTCGAGGACCTCGCCTCCGGCGCGGACTACGGCGGCGGCCTCGTCGAGAAGAAGAAGAGCCGGGACACCGCGCTCATCGACCTGGACGGCGACGGGAAGCAGGAGTTCCTCGTCGCCACGAAGAACTTCGCCCGTTCTCTCCGCCTCGAGGCCGGCCGGCTGACGGTGAAGGACCAGGTGAACGCCCGTTCGTCGGCCTCGCAGATCAAGGCGATGACCGGGATCGACCTGACGGGCGACGGGAAGCTCGAGGTCGCGCTGCTCGACAGCAAGGGCAACATGCTGACGGTGCTCGAGAAGGACGCCTCCGGCGTCTTCCAGGTGGCGGCGAACTTCCCGCTCGGCACTTTCACGTTCGAGGGTCTCTACGCGGCGGATCTGAATGGCGACGGGAAGGACGACCTGGCGGTCCTCGGCCGCAGCCGGTTCGGCGTGCTGATCGCCGGCGGGACGGACTGGGAACTCCGGGAGATCCACTCCTTCGAGAGCCCGATCAAGGACGCCTGGCTGAACGACTACACGATCGCGGACCTGAACGCGGACGGGAAGCCGGACCTCGCGCTGGTCGAGGCCCGGAACAGCACGATCGCGATCGTCTCGCTTTCCGCGGAGCAGGGCTTCAAGCACCGCATCAAGTGGCGCGTCTTCGACAAGAAGATCCACGGCGCGAACCGCGACCGCGGCGGCAGCCACCCCTTCGACATCAACTCCGGCGACCTGAACGGCGACGGCAAGGCGGACCTGGTGATCTTCGCGCACGACCGCCTGATCGTGTACCTGCAGGAGTGACCCGAACAACTGAGTCAGACTCAGTTCGTCGGAACAATTGAGTCTGACTCAGTTCGTCGGATTCCGCTGTCTGCGAACGGCTCGCGTTAGAATGCGGCTCACCAGGGCCTTCACGAGACAGGAGATGACGCAATGAGCGCGGGCAAGTTCTGCTGGCACGACCTGATGAGCACGGACCCGGACGTCTCCCGGGAGTTCTTCACGAAGCTGTTCGGCTGGACGGTCTCCCCCATGGACATGGGCGAGATGGGGACCTACCAGATGCTGATGAACGGCGAGACGGGGATCGGCGGCATCGTGCCGCTCGACGACAGCGTCCCCGTCCCGTCGCACTGGATCGGCTACGTGACGGCGGACGACGTCGACGCGGCGCTCGAACGCGGCGCGAACCACGGGGGCCGCACCTGCGTGCCGGGCACGGATATCCCGGAGGTCGGCCGCTTCGGCGTGCTGACGGACCCGTCCGGCGCGGTGATCTCGCCGTTCAAGTCGCTCCACGAGGCGGAGGAGGGCAGCGACAACCAGGAGTGTGTGCCGATCCCCGGCTCCTTCTGCTGGAACGAACTGCTGACGGACGACGTGGATCAGGCGAAGGCGTTCTACGGCGAGGTCTTCGGCTGGAGCACGCTCGACAACGACATGGGCGAGATGGGCACCTACACGCTGTTCCGCGACGGCGAGACGGACCGTGGGGGCATGATGACCATGCCCCCGAACGTCTCGGCCCCGCCCCACTGGCTGCACTACGTGCTGGTCGCGGACGTGGACGCCAAGGCCGGCGAGGTGACGGACCTGGGCGGGAACGTCTTCTGCCAGCCGACCTCGATCCCGGGCATCGGCCGCTTCGCGGTCTGCTCCGACCCGACGGGCGCGACGTTCGCGATCTTCAAGGGGGCGCCAAAGCAGGGGTAGGCGCAGGAATCTGCTATTCGGGGTCAGACCCCGATTAGCAGATCGGACACGAAATGAGGCGGGCCGCCCCGAAGGACGGCCCGCCCGTTTCGTTTGTCTGGACCCAAGACCGAGGGTCCGTCTCCGGCCCGGTCTCAGGCCAGACTTCTCCGGTCACTATGCACTGATCACCTCCTTTCCCCGAGGGCGGCTTCCTCCCCCGAAGGGGCCATCACCGACACCCCGAATGCGGCGGCCGGCCGCCGGAGCGTGATCGTTCCGTCGCAGCCCGGTGCCTGGATCGCCCGTCCCCCCCCGCGTGTCCGGTGCTGAGGCTTCCAGGCCTTCCTGACCGTCGCGCACGTCTGCGCGACCCGCTGAAAGAGAATGTTACCGATCCGTTCGCTGATCGGTGCAAAGAATGGCGGAATCGTCCGGGGTCCATCGAGCAGGATCGGGATTCGACGCACCTGCTCACGACAGCACGGGGACCTGACAATCGGGGTCTGACCCCGAATAGCAGGTGGCCGATCCGAAGTCGGGGGATCGCGGGGCAAACCCCTCTTTCGGACCCTCCGTCCGGAGTCTTCGGAGGTCCTGCGACTCTGTTAGAATCGCGCGCTCCTGCCCCGTATGTCGCGAGGTTTGTTCAGAAAGGTGGTTTCGATGACTCGGATCCTCGATAAAGCCGAGGTCGTCGTCTCTCCGGAGCACTGCAAGGGCTGCGGCCTCTGCATCGAAGTCTGTCCCAAAGACGTGCTCTTCCTGAGACCGGAATTCAACAGCGCAGGCTATCACCCGGCGGACTACCGCGGGGTCAACTGCAACGGCTGCGGCTTCTGCTTCTACGCGTGCCCCGAGCCGGCGGCCATCACGGTCTACAAGAAGGGCGCCGAGGTCGACAGCGGGGAGGCTGCCTGATGGCCACCGAGTTCATCAAGGGTAACGACGCGATCGTGAAGGCGGCGCTCCTCGCGGGCTGCAAGTCCTTCTACGGCTACCCGATCACGCCCGCCAGCGAGATCGCCCACGCGGCGGCGAAGTACTTCCCGCGCGTCGGCCGGACGTTCCTGCAGGCGGAAAGCGAGATCGGCTCGATCCAGATGGTCTACGGCGCCTCGGCGGCCGGTGAGCGGACGATGACCGCCTCCTCCAGCCCCGGGATCAGCCTGAAACAGGAAGGCCTGAGCTACCTCGCGGGCAGCGAGCTTCCCTGCGTCGTGATCGACATCACGCGCGGCGGCCCGGGTCTCGGGAACATCGCGCCGGAGCAGGGCGACTACCACCAGATCACGAAGGGCGGCGGCCACGGCTGCTACCGGGTGCTGGTGCTCGCGCCCAACAGCTCCCAGGAGATGTGCGACCTGACGATGCTCGCCTTCGAGCTCTCCGACAAGTACCGCAACCCCGCGATGATCGCGGCGGACGGCTACATCGGCCAGATGATGGAACCGGTGAACTTCCCCGAGCCGGTGACCGACATCCCGGAGCGGCCCTGGGCCCTCTGCGGCGAGAAGATCCCGCGGGACAACCTGATCAACTCCATCTACCTCGTACCCGACGAGCTCGAGGCCCACAGCTTGAAGCTCCAGGACAAGTACGCGCAGATGGAGGCCGAGGATGTCCGGTTCGAGGACTACCTGGTCGAGGACGCGGAGATGGTGCTCGTCGGCTACGGCATCGTGAGCCGCATTCTCCGCTCGGTCGTGGACGAGGCGCGGGCGCAGGGCGCGAAGGTCGGGCTGCACCGTCCGATCACGCTCTTCCCCTTCCCGAATGTCCGCGTCGGCGAGATCGCCGACCACGCGCAGCACTTCCTCGTGTCGGAGATGAGCAACGGCCAGATGGTGGACGACGTCCGCCTCGCCGTGAACGGCCGCCGACCGGTCGAGTTCTACGGCCGGATGGGCGGGAACGTGCCCACCGTCGAGGAGATCCTGGCGGTCGTCATGGAACAGTACAACTCGGCTCCGGCCGGGGTCTGAGGAGGACACGATGGCCACCAAGATCCTTCGGAAGCCCAAGGGGTTCTACGACAACTTCGACCGGAAGCCCGGCAACCAGACGATCACGCACTACTGCCCCGGCTGCGGCCACGGGAACATCCACAAGCTGCTCGCGGAGGCGATCGAGGACCTGGGCATCCAGGACCGGACGATCCTCGTGAGCCCGGTCGGCTGCTCCGTGTTCGCCTTCTACTATTTCGACACGGGCAACATCCAGGTGGCGCACGGCCGCGCCCCGGCGGTCGCCACCGCACTGAAGCGGGCCAACCCCCACGCGATCGTGATCAGCTACCAGGGCGACGGCGACCTCGCGGCGATCGGCGGAAACCACATTCTGCAGTCCGCGAACCGCGGCGAGCACATCACCGTCTTCTTCGTGAACAACGCGATCTACGGGATGACCGGCGGGCAGATGGCGCCCACCACGCTGCCGGGGATGACGACGACCACCACCCCCTACGGGCGCGAGCAGTCCAACGAGGGGCCCCCGATGAAAGTGGTCGAACTCCTCTCGGCGCTCGACGGGCCGACCTACCTCGAGCGCACCGCGATCTGGGACCACAAGTCGATCCGGAAGACGCGCAAGGCGATCCGCACCGCGCTGCAGTGCCAGATCGACGGCCTCGGCTTCTCCATGGTCGAGACGCTGGCGGCCTGCCCGTCCGGCTGGAAGGTCGACCCGGCCAAGGCGTACGACTGGATGAAGGAGAACATGGGCCCCCACTTCCCGCTCGGCGTGAAGAAGGACGTGCGCGAGGAGCGTGAGCCCTGGTTCCGGGAGAAGCGGAGCTTCACGGACGAGGAACTCGTCAACGCGCTCGACCTCGGCTTCGAGGAGCCGGCGCCGCACCCCGTCGGGATCCGGGACGACAACTACCGCAATCCCTCGATCAAGTTCGCGGGATTCGGCGGCCAGGGCGTCCTTTCGGCGGGCACGGTCGTCGCGAACGCGGGGATGGAGCAGGGCTACCACACCAGCTGGATCCCCTCCTACGGCCCGGAGATGCGCGGGGGCACGGCCTACTGTTTCGTGAACGTCTCCGAGACGCCCGTGGGCAGTCCGACGGTCACGAACCCGGACGTGCTCGTGGCCTTCAACCGGCCGAGCATGGAGAAGTTCGAGCCGGACGTCCGCGAGAACGGCCTGATGCTCTACGACTCCTCGATCATCGACGTGGAGCCGCGGCGCGACGACATCGAGATCCTCCCGGTGCCCGCCGCGAAGATCGCGGAAGAGTTGGGCAACGTCCGGATGGCGAACACCGTCATGGTCGGCGCCTACATCGCGAAGACGGGCATCCTGTCCGCCGAGGCGGTCGAGCAGACCCTGCCGCTGGCGATCAAGCGCCGGCACCTGATCAAGGCGAACATCACGGCCCTGCACAAGGGCATCGAGCACGCGAACGGAGTGGAGAAATGACCGAGCGGACTTCGGAAGACATCCTGAAGAGCGCGATCCTCCTGGAGAAGCGCGGGCGGGCCTTCTACAAGAAGGTCGCGAGCCAGACCGAGCACGCGGCCACCCGCGAGTTCTTCCAGATGATGGCCGACGAGGAGAAGACGCACGTCGAGATCCTCGCGCGGCAGTACCGGTCCCTCATGGACACCGGCGGCTTCGCGACGGCGGAGCCAAACCCGGAGGACATCCACGACGAGGTGGCGACCCAGGTCCTCTGCAAGCAGATGAGGAAGGAACTCGGCGCCGCCGACTTCGAGGCCGCCGCGATCTCCGCCGCGATGTCGATGGAGCAGCGGGCGATCGACCTGTACACCCGCCGGGCGAAGGAAGCCACGGACGAGAAGGAGAAGGCGCTCTACCAGTGGCTCGTCGACTGGGAGCAGGGCCACCTCACGTTCCTCGCCGAGGTGGACCAGGAGCTCCGCGAGGACGTCTGGAACGACCAGAACTTCTGGCCCTACTGATACCACCTCCTCCTCGTCAGAGCAGAGGGTCAGAGCATGAGGAAGACCTCGGCGGCGGCGAACAGGACCGCGATCGCCGCGATCCGGACCGTGTCGCCGGGCGGGAAGCGGCGCGACAGGACGGAGACGGCGAAGAACGCCACCGCCCCCATCATCGGCGCCGTGTACTGGACCCGCGGGTTGACGAGAAGCACGCCGGCGAGGTTCAGCGCGACGAAGACCAGGAGGAAGAGGTCCGTCGGCCGGACGGCCACTCGCCGCGCGAGGACGCACCACGCGGCGTAGCCGAACGTCAGGAGCACGACCGGGCCGAACTGGAACGGCGCGCGCAGCAGGAAGTAGCTCATCGGCCGCCCCCCCACCCGCTGGCCGGACGCCATCTCCTTCGCGGCCTCGTCGGAGACGAGACGGAGCGTCCGCAGGACCCGCGCCCCGTAGCCCTCGGTCTGGAGATCGAGCATGTGCGTGCCGCGGAACAGGAAGCCGTAGAGGAGGACGGCCGCGACGAGGATCCCGGCGGACCCGCCGAGGAGAACCAGGCTCGTCCGATCCCGGCGAACGAGCAGGACGACGCCGAGCGCTCCGAGCACGGCCAGCATGCTCACGAGGGCGCTGAACTTGGCAAAGACCGCGAGGACGACGCAGAGGAAGGCGAGCGCGAGGGACGCCGGCCGCCAGCCGCCGGATCGCGCGGCCCACGCAAGCGTCGCCAGGAAGCCCGTCATGCCGAGGAACGGATTCAGCTCGTTGCCCATGCGGATGAGCGTGTAGTTCCGAAGGTAGGTGGCGGCGAAGACGAGGGCGACGACGCCGAGCACCATCGTCCGGGTCCGGGTCCGCCGCGCGAGCCCGAGGGCGATCGCCAGCGCGACGAGCCACGGCACCGCGTACAGGTAGCGCCAGCCTTCGAGAAGCCCGTGGCCGCCCCGGAGAAGCGAGCCGAGGACGTAGTGGCCGGGCGGGTGGAGGCGCTGGGACCAGTGGATCCGGTGGCGCTGTTCATCGGTCAGGCCCTCCGTGTCCGCGGGGTCGTCGAGGTAGACGCCGAGGCCGCGCTCCGCGACGAGTTCGAGCACGGTGGCGTCGCGGATCTCGTCGGTGTAGGG
>JBDLIY010000199.1:0-7239 GCA_039714635.1 Planctomycetota bacterium | reverse complement strand
GAGGCTGACCGCGAGCGCTTTTCGTCCGACGAGCGCGGGGTCGTCGGCCCCGTCGAAGTGCGTCCCCTCCACGAGGAGGTCGGTGGTGACGACGAGCGGTCCGTCGCCCTCGAGCACCGCCGCGTCGTCGCCGATGCCGACGGAGACTCCGGGAGCCTCGGGGCACCGTTCCCGGATGAATCGGATGAGATCACGTTCCTTCATCAGCCTTGTGACGACGCGGGGTCACCGCTTCTTTCGTCGAAGCCACGCCTTTCGGAAGGCAATCGCCACGCGCTCGCGCTCCGCCGCGCCGCCGTAGGCATCGTAGCCGAAGTCGATTCCGGTGTGATGCGACATCAGACGGACGATCCGGATCGCGTGGCCGGGGAGTTCGCACGTCGAGAGCGCCTGGGCGAGGACGGGGCCGAGCACGGGGTCGTTCTCCTCGCGAAGCATCTCCTCGAGAGCCTTGCGCACCGTGGCGTCGGGATCGTCGAGCAGGCGCACCACGTCGACGACGTCCTCGGAGACTCCGTCGGTGAGGAGGATCCGGCCGGCCTCGATCCGGACGCCGGCGGCCGGGTCGGCCAGGCCGCGTTCCCGGACGGGCTCCAGCTCCCCGTGGCGCGCGTACGAGCGGAGGACCTCCTCCCTCACGAGTCGCGACTCGTCTTCGAGCCCGGCGGAAAGCGCGCGGACGGCCCCCGGCTCGCTCCGCCGGCCGAGTGACGCGGCGGCCGCCCGGCGCACCTGCGGCGACACGTCTCCGAGGAGACGGGCGAGCAGGGTGACGGCCTCTTCGTTCTCCTCGGTGGCGAGGCGCCCGGCCGCGGCGAGGCGTTCCCGGAAGTCCTCGCTGGCGGCGAGCGCGTCCGCCCCCGTCCGGCCGCGGAGCCGGCGATCGAGTTCCGCCCGCGCCGCGGCGACGCCGAAGGGCGTGAGATCCAGGGCCTTCTCGATCTCGGCATCGGCCACGTCGTGCCCGGCGAGGATGTCGAAGACCGCGCGGGCCACGGTCGCGTCGTCCCCGTGGAGGAAGCCGGCGAGCGGGTCGGGCCAGGCCTCCTCCCGGGTCCAGGTCGCGATCACGCGCAGCGCCCGGAGGCGGGCGGCCGCCGGTCGCGCGAACTGCTGTCGACCGGGAAACGGCGTGGCGAGTTCCTCGCGCGCCACGGGCCCGACATCGACGAGGAACTTCACGGCGGCCTCCGCCCGCCGCTCGTCCGCGCCGGTCAGATCGCGCACCGCGGAGCGCACCGCGGGCCGCGCCGCATCGGGCAGGCCCCGGGCCAGTTCGGCGTCGAGTTCGGCGAGCCGGCCCGTTGCCGACTCCTCCGGACCGGCCGCGACAAGGTGGCGGCGGGCGACGGCGTAGCGGTGGCCGGACCGCGCCGTGGCCGCGAGGACCAGGTTCGCGGCCAGGGCGTGCGGGGACTCCGGGAAGCGCGTGGCGACTTCCTCGTAGCGGGCCATCGCGGCGTCGGTGTCTCCCGCCGCGAGGTGCAGCGCGGCCAGTTCCATGAGGCCGAGAGAGGCGGAGCGACTGTCCGGATGCTCGGCGAGGAACAACTCGAGATGGAAGCGCGCGCTGTCGGAATCCCCGGTGCGGGCGAACGTCAGGGCGTGGTAGAGGAGATCCCGGTCGGGCGTCATGCTGAACGCCGCGTGCTCGCTCTCGATGCGGGACCAGGTCGCGGCGGCGGCCTCGAACTCCCCGGTCTCGAATTGGGCCAGGGCGAGTTCGGAGAGGATCGCGCAGGCGACGAACGGGCTGGTCGCCCCGTCCGCGAGGCCGGTCAGCGCGGAAACCCGCTCCTCCGGTGGCCGCCGACGCGAAGCCGCCAGCCGGCGCACCTCGTCCTCGGCGAGGATGCCGTCCACGACCTTCGCGCGGAAGCTGTCGAAGGCGAGGGGCAGCGATTCCGGCTCGGTGTCGAACGCGGCGCCGAACGCCGCCTGCCAGGTCTCGGCGGAGAGGAGCGCGCGGGTGAGCGACGGGATCCGGTCGGCGCCGAACTCCTCCGCGAGAAACCGGAAGAACAGCGCGGAGCTGAGGGCGTCGCCGGCTTCACCGTCCATGAGGATCGGCGTGGTGATGTCGTCCGCGTCCGCCGGGACGACCGGGCCGGAGAGAATGCGGCCGTAGAGAACCCGCTCCCCGGCGCCGGAGACCCAGAGCGGGGCGCCGGAGCGGTACCAGCCCGGCAGCTCTCCCTCGTCCACGTCGGACAGCGCGGCCCGCGCCAGAACTTCGAGCAGGACCTCGCGCAGCAGAACGGTCCCCCGGACGAGCGGGGCGTGCGGAAGGGAGAGAACCTGTGTCGTCCGTCCGTCGATGAGCCGCGTCGAGATCCTGGCGACGGGGACCTCCGCGACCTCGAGGACGCGCGGCCGATCCGGGTCCAGCGCGAGCCCGAGACGGCGGGACACGAGGTCGGCGGTCCACGCCGTGCTCTCCGAGAGCGACTCGTCCCCGGCCGTGGCCGGAGGGTGGACGGCGAGCGCGCCGTCGTACTCCACGACGGTGAGACTGTCCGGGATCGCCGCGGGCGCTTCTCCGTCGTCCGCCACCGGGTCCGCGGAATCGGTCGCGCAGGCGAAGAGCAGGCCGAAGAGCAGGAACCAGCCCGGGGTCCTCATCGCGCTCCGTCCTCCCGGGCGATCCGGTCGAGGGCGTCGCAAAGGGCCCGCGCCGCGCGGGCGGGATCGTCGACGTCGAGGAGTCCCCGGATCGCCGCGACGCCGGGAACCGGGCCGCCGGCCAGCGCGCAGACGTTTCCCTCGTCGATACCGCCGAGGGCGAGGACGGGACGGTCGTATTCCCGCGCGACGCGGTGGTAGAGCTCCGGCCCCCGCGGGTCGAAGATCCCCGCTTTGGACGGCGTGGCGAACACGGGGCCGAACACCACGTAGTCCGCTCCGTCGCGGAAGGCGTCGTCGACCTCCTCCGGCGTGTGGGTGGAGATGCCGATCACGGCGTCCGGCCCCAGGTGTTCCCGGGCCTCGCGTGGAGGCACGGAGGACCGTTTCAGGTGGACGCCGTCGGCCCCGGCGTCGCGGGCCACGTCCAGGCGGTCGTTCACCACGAGCAGCGCTCCCTCGTCTCTCAGGGGATCCCGGAGCTCACGGGCCAGGGCGAGCTGGGCCGACGGGTCGGGTTCCCTCACCTGGACGATCGTGACTCCGCCGCTCACGGCCCGGATCACGGCCGCGGCGAGAGGCCCCCGGGCCGGCCGCGCGTCCGTGATCAGCATCAGCCGGAAGCGGTCGGGGGAGATTGGCCCGGGCGTGGTCATCCTTCAGTCACAGGAGGTCGTCCAGGCCGTGGACGAGACCGCGGGCCTCCGGAGCGTGGCGGACGGCCAGCAGGATGCCGGTCCGGAACGAGTCGCGGGAGAGGGAGTCGTGGCGAAGCGTGAAGATCTCCCCCGTGGCCGAGAAGAGGACTTCCTGGTGCGCGAGGGCGCCCGGGAGCCGCAGGCTGTGGACGGGAACGCCGTCGACACGCCCGCCCCTCGCGCCCTCGACCCGCTCGGTCTCCTCGACCCTGGGCGCCGGCGGGTCGCCGCGAACCTCGGCGATGATCTGTGCCGTGCGCTCGGCGGTGCCCGAGGGCGCGTCCCCCTTGCGGTCGTGATGCGTCTCGACGATCTCCACGTGGGGGAAGTGGGCCGCCGCCGCCCGGGCGAACTCCATCATGAGCACGACGCCCACGCAGAAGTTCGGGATGATCAGTCCGCCGGTCCCCGCCTCCTCGAGCAGGCGGCGGGCCTCCTCGACTTCGTCCGGGCCGAAGCCGGACGTCCCGGCCACGGGACGCGCCCCCGCGAGAACGATCGCGCGGAAACAGTCCATGGCGACGGAGTGGTGCGTGAAGTCCACGACGACGCCGGCGCCGGACGAGGCGATCGCTCCGGCGAGGTCGTCCCCCGCGTCCGTCTCCCCCGCGAGGACGAGGTCGTCGGCCCCGTTCACGACGTCCACGGCGAGTCGTCCCATTCGCCCGGCGGCGCCGTTGACCAGGACCCGGCTCGGCTCAGACATCACTGCTTCCCGCATCGCGGGCCTCCGGCGAGAACTCCCGGATGCACTGCTCCTGGTCGTACGTCTCGATGGAGCCCGGCCTCGCGGCGCGGACGAGGTGCATCGCGTCGTCGGGCGCGATCCCCTCGGAGACAAGGTACGCCGCCAGCACGGTCCCGGTGCGGCCGAGCCCGGCCCCGCAGTGGACGAGAACCGACGCGCCGCCCTCCAGGCGGTCCCGCAGGAAGTCCACCGCGCGCGTCAACGTCCCGCGGTCCGGCGCGGTCATGTCGGCGATCGGCAGGTGGAGATGCGTGGTTCCGTTCGGCGTCCCGTCCGGGAACGGGGAGCGCTCCGTCAGGCTGAGGATGGAATCGATCCCGGCCCCGGCCAGCAGGGGCAGGTCCTCGGGCCAGGGCATCCCGGAGGCGGCCAGCTTGTTCTCGATGAGCCAGGTCAGTCGCATGCGTTTCTCCCGGTCAGCCCGGAAGTATGACGTGAGGAGCGGCGGGAAGGAAGAGACCGGACGTCGCCCTCAGGGCTCCAGCGTGTTCTTGATGTACTCCGTGATCGCCCGCTGGGCGCCATCGTCGCCCCAGCCGATCCACCAGAACTCGAGCCCGACCTGGAACTTGCCGCCCGACGGCTCGCACCAGACCGCCCGGCCGAAGGAGACCACGGCGGAGTTGAAGTCCGGGAGCGTCAGTTCGATCGCGAGAAGGGTGCCGACCTCCACGGCGCTCGGGGACGAGAAGCAGATCCCGCCGCCGGAGATGTTCACGGTCAGCGCGTCCACGCCTTCTTCGGGCAGGGTATCCGCCTCGACCTGGCGGAATCGCAGTACGCACGAGTCCTTCAGGCGCGGGAACTTACGGTTCTCGGATGATGTCGATCGCTCTGGCATGGGGCTCCCCGCATCCCGGCGTCGGGAAGTTAACCCTTCGGCAAGGAGAGTGTCAATGGTTTCGCCGTACGGGGAAGATCAGCGAGCGGCTTCGATCCGGTCGATGCGGCGCTCCACCCACTCCGCCTCCGCGGTGAGACCGTGCGCGTCGTAGAACCCGTGCAGGCGCCGGTAGCGTTCGATCACGTCGAAACCAAGGTTCCACCGCAGCTTCTTCAGGCAGACCGGGCAGAGGTGGATCGGCCGCCCGTCGCTCTCCTCGAGGGAGTTGCTGCCGTTCATCCCGCACTCCCACTCGATGCAGTGGCGCAGCCCGAAGCAGTGGCCGAGTTCGTGCGTGACGAGCTTGCAGGCGCGGCGGAGCGCCTGCTCGTGGTCGCCGGGCTCCGCCTTCTTCCCCCAGAACCGCGGGAAGTAGCGCGCGATGGAGTAGACCCCCACCCGCCGGCGCAGGTGCGCCATCCCGAAGACGTACTCCCAGTCGTCCGACGGGTAGAGATCGGCCGCGGTCACCGCGGCAAGCATCACGGAGTCCTCGGAAAGAAGTCGCGGCAGCGCGCGATCGAGGAACCAGTGCGTCCGGTACTGGTCCACCGGTTCGGGCAGGTACCGGAAGCGCTTCCGACGGTGATTCTCGCCTCCGGGCAGCTCGATCGGGTCGAGGACGCGCATCGCCAGGCCGAACCAGATCCCGGCGAACCGGAAGGAAGCCCCCGCGACGGTCGCCTCCTCGGGGCGGAACGTGCCCGCCGGCGCGAACGAGAGAACGTTGCAGTCCGACGTGGCGCGGATGGGCCGTTCGGCCACGTACTGCCGGAACGTCTGGCCGGGCTCGTCGTGCCGATCGAGCCACTCGCCGGGCTTCGGCTTCCCCATCCGCCGGAAGCCGGTGGTGTCCGTGAACGCGGCATCGGGGGAGTTCGTCGACGGGACCGGGTCAGGGGCGTCGGCGTGCCGGACGGGCGTCGGCCGGGGCGGAGAATCCTCCGGGACTTCCTCCGATCCGGAGCCGGACCAGGCGGCCCAGGCGACGAGGATCGCGATTCCGGGCAGGAAGAAGAGCAGGCGCGCCATCACCCGGATGAACGGGCGCCTCCGGCAAAGGTTCGACGGAAAGCGGGCGAGCCGCAAGAATACGGCCGCATGTGGAGCACGGTTCTCAAGTTCGGACTGATGTACGCGGGCGCCCTCTTCGGCCTCGTGCTGCCGCGATCCGTGCAGGAACGGATCGTGCGCAGCGGCGTGGGCCTGTTCGTCCGCCGCATGGCCGGCCCGCGGCAGGCCCTCGAGGCGAACTTCCGGACGGCCTGGAACGGAGCCCTGACCGAGGAAGAGATCCGGGAGCGGGTCCGCGCGGTCTTCGAGAACTACGCCTACTACCTCGCGGACTACATGGGTATCCCGTTCCGGGCGCGGGAGAAGACGCTGGCCCTGATCGGGGAGGTCCGCGGGGCGGAGTTCGTCCACGAGGCCCACGAACGGGGCCGCGGCCTGATCTTCGTCGGCCCCCACGTCGGCAACTGGGAGCTCGCGGGCTTCCTCATGCGGGGCTTCGACTGCCCGGTCCACGCCCTGTCGATCCGCGACCCCCACCCGTCCATGGAGAAGTTCCGCGCGAAGTTCCGCGAGCGCGAAGGCATCCGGATGATCTTCGTCGGCCCGGAGTCGAACATGGACGGCATGATGAAGATCCAGGCGGCGCTCGGTAAGAACGAGGCCGTGGCGATGCTCGGCGACCGCCTGTACATGGGGAAGACCTACACCGCGCCCTTCTTCGGCCGCGACGTAAAGTTCCCCGCCGGGCCGCTGCACATCGCGGCCCTGACCGGCGCGACGATCGTCCCGTTCGTCGCGGTCCGGGAGGGCGAGCGCTACTGCGCCGTCATGTCCGAGGGCATCGAGGTGCCGGACCCGCTTCCCGACACGGTCGACGCGGCCGGGGCGAAGCTGGCGGCGTCCTTCGAGGCCTACGTCCGGGCGTATCCGGAGCAGTGGTACAACTTCCACCCGGTGTTCGACGACGCGGTGGTGACGCCTTACTCGTGGTGAGCGCCCGGATCCACCGCGATCGTGACCGACCCCGAGAGAACCTCGTCATCCCCACACCGCGCGCGCACCTCGAAGCGGGCCAGCGGCCCGAACGCGAGCTCCTGCCGCACGTCGAGGTCGACGATGTCGCCGTCCGCCGGAGCCGCGCCGAAGCGCATCTCCGGGATCTCGGCGAAGTACCCGAGCGCGCCCGCCTCGGGGTCGTCCACGGCGAGCCAGGCCAGCGTGATCCCCGCCAGCTGGGCGAGGGCCTCCGCGAGGAAGAGATGCGGGCAGGCGAG